>NZ_JBFLUG010000300.1:0-3445 GCF_041008525.1 Parafrankia sp. FMc2
CCCCCGCCCACCACACCTTCACCAACACCTCCTCGACATCCTCGGCGTCGACCCGACCCGACCACCTTGATCACCAGTCAGGCAGGTCGAAGCATCGAATCCCCATGTGCGGAAGACCCGGCTAGCGGGTGGTGCGGATGATCGAGACCAAGGTCGGATCGTTCACGCCGGAGACCCGGATGCTCATCGACGGCGAGCTCGTCGAGGCGGCCTCCGGCAAGCGGTTCGACAACCTCAACCCGGCGACCGAGGAGGTGCTGGGCCAGGTCGCCGACGGCGGCCATGAGGACATGGAGCGTGCGATCGCGGCGGCACGCCGTGCCTTCGACGAGACTGACTGGTCGACGAACCGCGCGCTGCGCAAGCGGTGTCTGGAGCAGCTGCACGAGGCGCTCGAGGCTGACCGGGAGCAGATGCGGGCGGAGCTGGTCGCCGAGGCCGGCACGCCGGTGATGGGGACCTGTGGCCCGCAGCTGGACTGGCCGTTGGAAGACGCGTTCCGCTGGCCTGCCAAGTACATCGAGCAGTTCGAGTGGGAACGCCCGCTGCCTGACACCGACCTCTTCGGGGTACACAACAGGCGGCTGGTGGTCAAGGAGCCGCAGGGGGTGGTCGGGGCGATCGTCCCGTGGAACCTCCCCTTCGAGGTGACCGCGAGCAAGCTCGCGCCGATCCTGGCGACCGGCAACACGGTGGTGCTCAAGCCGGCGCCGGACACGCCGTGGAACGCGACTCGGCTTGGGCGGCTGATCGCCGAGCACACCGACATCCCAACCAGGTGGTCAACGTTGTCACCGCCGCCGACCACCTGGTCGGTGAGGGCCTCACCCTCGACCCGAGGGCGGACCTGATCTCGTTCACCCGGTCCACGGTCACCGGCAAGCGGATCATGGAGAAGGGCGCGGCGACGCTGAAGCGAGTCTTCCTCGAGCTCTGCGGCAAGTCGGTGGAAGCTTCAAGCCTGCGCGAGCACGATGGGTACCACCCCAGGGTTACGCATGTCGAGGATTCCACGCGACACGACGGCCGGAGCCTGGCGAGCCGATGATCCAATACCTGCCGCCCGATTCCAAGGCGAGGGCCCGTGCGCGGACTATGCTCAGACCGTGGAATTTGAGGGCAAAGTCGCGCTCATCACCGGCTCTACCAGCGGTATTGGTGCCGCGACCGCGTCGCTTTTCGCCTCGCGCGGCGCGCATGTGATCGTCACCGGCCGTGACTCCCTCCGAGGGAGGGAGGTCGTCGCCAAGATCCGATCGAGCAATGGGCGGGCCGACTTCCTTTTGGCGACGTTGTCGGACGCGACGAGCGCACGGGACTTGGCCGCCCAGGCAGCCGAAGTAAGTGGTCGCATCGACATATTGATCAACAATGCGGCCATTGCCACCTTCGGCGCCACGGCCGACATGTCCGAACCAATGTTCGACGACATGTATGCGATCAACGTCAAAGTCCCGTACTTCATGGTCGGTGCTCTGGTTCCGGCAATGGTGCAGCGCGGGAGCGGCGTGGTCGTGAACATCTCGACCATGGTCGCCGGCTTCGGCACCGCCGGCTCGTCCATCTATGCGTCCAGTAAGGCCGCGCTCAACGCGTTGACCAAGTGCTGGGCGGCTGAGTACGGACCCCATGGAGTACGCGTCAACGCTGTCGCCCCAGGCCCCACGTATACCGAGGGAACACAGGAACAGTACGGAGTGCGGGCGCTGGAAAACCTTGCCTACCGGGCTCCGGCACGGCGCGTCGCTGACGCCGTGGAAATCGCGCGCGCCGTCGCCTACCTCGCCAGCGACGAGGCCAGTTTTCTTCACGGCGTGATCCTCAACGCGGACGGTGGCCGCAGCGCAGTGTGACCGCATGCAATCCGCGACGCCCGACTGTTTGAGCCCGAGAGGCGTACCCGAGGACGATCGGTACCACCCCTTGGAGTGGTACTCGTATGTCGGCCGCGAGTGCCGATGGGCGCGCATGGCGGTGTGCTGGGCGCGTAGACGACGGTGGTCCCTTGCTTGGGCGGTTAGGCGGCGGGCGGGCGTCGGACGAGTACGCCCGCGATGAGGGTGGCGACCGCTGGCGGTACGGGCGGGGCCTCGGCAAGCGTCTCGGCCAGCCAGCGCGCCACCGCATCGGCGTCCGATTCAGCATTGTGGGCGTTCTGCACCCCGGCCGGAGGGCGGGACTTCGGTGGCGCTGTTGCATCCGGCGACTCCAGTCGATCTTGACCGCAGATCTTCCCGTAGTTGAGCCTTCGTAGGGCTCGGTCGGCAGGTCGACGGTGCTCCAGCGCCCGGATCCGGCGTCCTTCAACAGGAAGATTTTCGGTCAAGATCTCCCGGCCCCGCCGGATGCAACTGTGAGTTCATGGTGCGTGCCCTGGGCGGTGGCCTGACCCGCGATGCAACTGGCGTGATGCCTTCGCACTGACCTGTCGGCCGCTGTCTGGTGGTGTGTCGACCGGACCGGTGGGCGTGTCCCGACAGAGGCCTTGCCGCTACAAGGCACCGTCACAGTTCTGACCGCCCTGCCGGCCCGGCGACGGCTACCCGTTCCGAACCAAGCAGGAGACAGATAGTCCATGGTCAGGATGCATCAGCCTGGGAACCCAGACCAGCCCACCGCCGGTGGTGAGGTCGTTCTCGGGAGCAATGGTTGAGACCTGTGGATCGGCTGGGGAGGGCGTACCTTCCCGGTGATCGAGGTTGAGGTCTCAGTCAGGCCGACGTTGACGCGTCGGTCGGGAAGGCACGCCCGTGCTCACGGTAGTACCCGAGGACAGCACGCCCGAGAACGGCTCGACGGCCAGGTCGTCGCTGATCGATGAGATCTCCGAGAGGGCGCCCGGCGGATGCTCGCGGCCGCGTTGGAAGCCGAGGTCGACGCCTACATCGCCGAGCTCGCCGACCAGCGTGACGAACGTGGCCGCCGGCTGGTGGTCCGTAACGGCCACGCTCAGCCCCGGCAGGTGATGACCGCCGCCGGCGCGGTCGACGTTCAGGCACCGCGGGTCAACGACCGCAGGGTCGACCCGGACACGGGTGAACGGAAGAGGTTCTCCTCCGCGATCCTGCCGCCGTGGTGCCGCCGCTCCCCGACGATTGCCGAGGTGCTGCCGTTGCTGTACCTGCACGGCCTGTCCTCGGGCGACTTCGTGCCCGCGTTGGAGCAGTTCCTCGGCTCGGGTGCCGGCCTGTCCGCCTCCACGGTGACCCGGCTGACCGCCAGCTGGCAGGGCGACTACCAGACGTTCACCGCCCGGGATCTGTCCGGCGTGGACTACGTCTATCTCTGGGCGGACGGCATCGTGCGCCACGAGGCGCTGGTGCGCCGTGAGGCGCTGGGAATCGAAGGAGGTGCGAGACCTCCTCGCCGGGCTGTCGCAGCAGTCTGGTGGGAGCTGAGCGCAGTCTGACCCGGGAGGCGCCGGGGAGGGCGGGAAGCAGCGCTG
>NZ_JBFLUG010000301.1:0-3257 GCF_041008525.1 Parafrankia sp. FMc2
TAGTCGGGACGGACCTCGGCGACCATCCGGACCGCACGACGCCGCAGCTCGGCGGGGTAAGGGGAAGGACGTGCCATGACTCGATCCTCTCAGAGAATCAAGCCTCCATCCGACCCGGGGCGGTTCACACGGGGAGATCCGCCTACGCCGGCTGCTGCCCCTCATGGACCAGCAGGCGCCGCCCATCCATCACCGCTAACGTCCACCAGTTGCCAGACGACGGCTCGCGTCGCCGTGCCGATCAGACCGATCGCCATCACCACGGCGGTGATCATCCAGGTCATGCGTTGCCGTGTGCGTCTGGTGTCGGACTGGCCTACGAGCGGGCGTCGACGAGGGCGACAGCATGATCATGCTGGCTGTGAACGACGAGTGCACCACCGGTCAGCCGAGCCACGCCGAACAGAGCCCCGTTACCCCCCGAACCGTCAATCTCACCCTTGGCCTGATCGTCAGGTCATACCGACGGAGCCGGGCCACGCGGCGGTTGCGGGAAGGCGGCGATCGCGCCGAGGAACCTGCTGATCTCCTGCTCGCTGCCCCGCACGCGAACGCCAGGGTGACCCGCGGCGCGCGCCGGGTGGAGTGTAGTGAGGTAGTCGGCCAGGTCTCGTCTGGTGCCGAGCAGTTCGATGTCCGGATTCGGGACTGCGGTGTCCTCCAGCGTCCATCGGCCGCCCCGCCCGCTGATCGTGTAGTTGTCGTCGTGGTCGCGGGTCCGGACTACCCAGGTGACCGGGCCGACGTCGAGCTTCTCGCGGTCCAGGACGAGGCGCAGGGCGCTGAGCAGGTGCTCGGGATGGGTCGGTTCGCCCGGCGCGGGGAGCGCGGCGAGATGGCGCAGACCCCACAGCACGAGTTCATCCAGGGCGGGTGCGAGGTCGATGCCGGCAGGAGTGAGGCTGTACCAGACTTCCCGTCGACCGGGAACCCGGTCGACGAGGACGAGCCCGTCCGCTTCGAGATCGCGCAGACGCTGCGTCAGGGTCCGCGGTGTGATGCCGCCGAGCCTGTCCATCAGGTCGGTGAAGCGCCTCGGGCCAGTCACCAGGTCGCGCACGACGAGCAGGGCCCAGCGGTCACCCAGGCGCTCGAGGGTCCTGGCGAGCATGCAGTAGTGCGCGTACGCGGAGCGCGGCGTGGTCGGCACGCGCCCAGCTTAACCCTGCCGTAGATATACTATCCCCATGATAGTGTTCTGGCATGGTGAACGAAGCGAGCCGGATCTTCCGAGGCAGCGACAAGGCCGAGGCCGCCCGCCGGGCGCACGAGGCGTCATTGTCCGCCCCGCGTCGTCGTGAGCGCGTCGAGGCCGACTGGCTGCGTGAGTTGTGTCTGCGGGCCGGAGCCGACGACGTCGGTTTCGTGGAGATCGGCCGGGCCGGCCTGGACGGGGAGAACGACAACGCCCGCCGGCTGTTCCCGGCTGTCAAGGCGCTGATCTGCCTCGTCGGGATCTCCAATCGCGAGGCGATCCGATCGACCTCGCGCGCGACGGCGAACAGCGCCTGGCACCGCACCGGAGACAAGCTCGGAACCGCCGCCGCGCGCGTCTGCGAGCAGCTGGCCGAGGCCGGTATCCGCGCGGTGTCGACCAACATAGGGTTCCCGATGGACATGCAGGCCCCGCCCGGTCAGGTCAGCTGGGCCATCGCGCACAAGATCGTGGCCGTCGAAGCCGGCATGGGCCACATGGGCGTCAACCGCAACGTCATCCATCCGAAGTTCGGAAACTTCGTGCTGCTCGAGACGGTACTGGTCGACGTCGAGATCGACGCCTACAACCAGCCACTGGACTACAACCCTTGCCTGGGCTGCAACCTCTGCGTCGCCGCATGCCCGGTCGGGGCGATCAGCAACGTCGGGGACTTCGACTTCTTCGCCTGCCTCGGGCACAACTACCGCGAGTTCCCGTTCAGCGCGACGGACTGGGTCGACGCCGTGGCCGCCGGGGACGCCAGCGCTTACCGCGCGAAGTTCCGCGAGGGCGAGACCCTGTCGATGCTGCAGTCCCTGGCGTTCGAACCAACCTACAAGGCCGCCTACTGCATGGCAGTGTGCCCGGCCGGTGAGGACGTCATCGGCCCGTACCTGGCCGACAAGGCGCGCTACCGCGACGACGTGCTGCTCCCGCTGCGCCGGCACCCGGAACCGGTCTACGTGCAATCCGGCAGTCACGCAGAGAAGACAGCCCTACGCAACCCTGCCAAGCAGGTGCGTTACCTCGACTTCAAGCCTGACGTCTCCACCGTCGCCAACTTCGCCCTCGGGCTGCGGCACATGTTCACTTCAAGTGGACCTCTGCCGGATGGACTTCGGGTCGCCTTCCGTTTCCCCGACGGCACCCTGCTCGCCAGAGTCGAGAACGGACGACTCACGACGGGGCCGGTCGACGAATCGCCCGTCGACGCGACCGTGGTATGCGACGCGCTCGATTACATCAAGATCCTGCACCGCCCGATTGCCGGCCGTCCCGCCTACACCGCACAGGGCAACCACACCGTCGACGGCGATCCGTCCGCATTCCAGAGCCTGCTGGCCTGCCTGAGCTGACCCGCGGAAAGTGACACGGCCTTATCGACCTTGAATCTGCAGGGTGACCTTCGGTTCGTGGGTAGTCCGCGTGGCTCTGACGCCCCTGTGTTGTCACGTAGCCGCGGTGACCGGTGGGCTGGTGCGTGGGATGGCGTTGTAGATCTCGCGGGCGATGTAGCGTTTGAGTCTTCTGATGCCGGGTCAGGGCCGCGCCGTAGGAGCCGGTGCCCTCGACTCCTGCCCGGCAGACGGTCCCATGCTCTCGCGCCCAGGCCAGCAGCTGTGCATAGCCGTCAGCGGTCGTCGGGAAGGTCGCGCTGCCCAGCAGCGCCCCAACCGGGGTGAGGACCGCGGCGACGTGGACATCCTTGTGGGTGTCGACACCGAGAACGGAGAAATAGTCAAGACTTGTGGGTGGTGATCGTTAGGCGGCTTGGGTGACGGGTGTGGTGGGGCGTTCGACGAGCTGGCCTGCTTCGAAGACGGCGCCGGCGCGGACGAGGGCGACGAGGTGGGGTGCGTTGACGGCCCGCCAGCGGGTCTGGGCGGCTTCGATGAGCTTGAACGCCATGGCCAGTCCGGCGGCCCGGGATCCGGGCCCTTGGTGACCCGGGTGCGGTGACGGACGGTCGCGAAGGTGGACTCGATCGGGTTCGTGGTCCGCAGGTGCACCCAGTGCTCGGCGGGGTAGTCGTAGAACGCCAGCAGCACATCCAGATCGT
>NZ_JBFLUG010000302.1:0-3212 GCF_041008525.1 Parafrankia sp. FMc2
AAAATCATGCGATAACATGATGCGTATGTGTGGTAGGTGTGTGGCGTTGTTTGGTGTGTGTATGAGACTGGGGTCGGTGGATCTGACGCCGCTGTGGTTCCGGGAACTGGAACTGGTCGGGACGTACGCGTCGTCGGGGGGCCGGCGCCGCGGCGCCGGCGACGACCCCGGTGCCGGTGGGCCGGGCCTGTCGGGGGACGGGTCGGATTTCGGTCGGGCGTTGGCGCTGGCCGCGACCGCCCCGCTGGACGGGGTGGTGTCGGCGGTGTATCCGCTGGCACGGTGGCGGGAGGCGTTGGACCATGCGCTGTCGGCGGGTCGGCTCGGCGCGGTGAAGATCGTGTTTGATCCGGCGGCGTCGGCGTGAGGCGTGTCGGCGCGTGGAGCGCCGCCGGTGGCGTGCCGGGATGGCGGGCCGGGGGCTGGGGTGCCGCGGGAGGCGGCACGGTCGGGGTATACGGGACTGTCTGCCCAGGTGGTGGCGGCTGCTGCCGCCGAGGGCGCGGCGGGCGCGGGGGCGCCGGGTCGGGCCGGGGCGACTCACAGACGAGGGGAACGTGTAGGTGAGACCGGGGTTCGTGCTCGAGGTCGACGAGCGCACTCCTCCGCTGCTGGTGCACCAGGGTGAGGGGCTGACGCTGGAGCGGTTCCCGCTGGGCACCCGGGTGGTGTATCCGCCGGAGTCGCTTCCGGGGGTGGGCGATGTGGACGCGGCGATCGCGGACGCGTTGGAACATCCGTACAACTGTGAGCCGCTGCGGGTGCTGCTGCGGCCGGGGATGCGGCTGACGATCGCGTTTGACGATCTGTCGATTCCGCTGCCGCGGATGCGCCGGCCGGATGTGCGGCAGCGGGTCATCGAGCAGGTGCTGACGCTGGCGGCGGAGGCCGGGGTCGACGACGTGCAGCTGATCGCGGCGAACGCGCTGCACCGGCGGATGACGGCGGCGGAGATCGAGCACATTGTCGGGGAGCGGGTGTTCCGGTCGTTCTGGCCGGACAACCTGTACAACCACGACGCCGAGGACCGGGACAACCTCCTGCATGTGGGGGTGACCGACCACGGTGAGGATGTGGAGATCAACCGGCGGGCCGCGGAAAGCGACCTGCTGGTGTACGTGAACGTGAACCTGGTCGCGATGGACGGCGGGCACAAGTCGGTGCCGATCGGGTTGGCGTCGTACAACAGCCTGCGTCACCACCACAACAGTCACACGATGCTGCGGTCGCGGTCGTTCATGGACCACACCCGGTCGGAGATGCATTCCTCGGCGTGGCGGATGGGTCGGCTCCTCGCCGACCATCTGAAGATCTTCCACGTGGAGACGACGCTGAACAACGACTGTTTCCCGGACCGGTACAGCTTCCTGACCCGCCGTGAGTGGGAGTGGTCGGTGCGGGACCAGGCGATGGCGTACGGGATGAGCCGGGGCCTGTCGGTGATGCCGACCCGGCCGCGTCGCAGGCTGTTCCACGACCTGCTGGCGGACTACCAGGTGACGGGGGTGTTCGCCGGGGAGACGGAGGCCACCCATGACCAGACGATCGCCAGCGTGCACCGCCAGCAGCTGGTCGAGGTCCAGGGGCAGTCCGACGTGCTGGTGGTCGGCGTGCCCTACGTCGGCCCGTACAACGTGAACTCGGTGATGAACCCGATCCTCGCGACGTGCGTGGGGCTGGGGTACTTCTTCAACATGTACCGGGGGAAGCCGCTGGTGCGGCACCAGGGGGCGATGATCCTTTACCACCCGGTGACGCCGGAGTTCTCCCAGCTGCACCATCCGTCGTATGTGGACTTCTTCTCCGAGGTGCTGGCGGAGTCGACGGACCCGGCGACGATCGAGGCGAAGTTCGAGAAGCAGTACGCGACCGATCCGTGGTACACGCATCTGTACCGGACGTCGCATGCCTATCACGGTGTCCACCCGTTCTACATGTGGTACTGGGCGGCGCACGGCATGGACCACCTGGGTGATGTGGTGTGGGTGGGCGGTGACCGGGCGGCGTGCGCGCGGATGGGTTTCCGGGCGGCGTCGACGTTCGCGGACGCGTTGGAGATGGTGTCGGGCACGGTGGGCCGCGACCCGTCGATCACCTACCTGCATTCCCCGCCGCACGCACTGGCGGACGTGCGATGAGCGCGGCGGGCCGGTTCGGAGGTCCGCCGCGTCCCGGGGTGGGGGCGCGGGAGCTGGCGCGCGGGTTCCGCTGGGGTGGGCGGCGGCTGGTTCCGGCGTCGGCGCAGGAGTACCGCCGGGCGGCGCCGGCGCGGGAGTTCCCGACGGCGTGGGCGCGCAGCGGCCCGGCGCGGGCGGCGCGCACCGCGTTCCTGGAGTCGGCGATGGGTCCGCTGCTGCATGCGGCGTTGACGCCGACGGTGACCGGGTCGGAGGTGTTCGACGCGGTCGGTGCCGGCCCGGTGCTGGTGGTGTCGAACCATTCCAGCCATCTGGACGCGCCGATGCTGCTGTGTGCGCTGCCGCGGCGGGTGCGGGAACGCACCGCGGTGACGGCGGCGGCGGACTACTTCTTTGAAAGCACCTGGCGGGGCCTGTCGTCGGCGCTGGCGTTCGGGACGGTGCCGATCGAGCGCCGCGGCGGGGCGCCGTCGTCGACGCCGGTCGACCTGCTGCGTGACGGCTGGAACCTGGTGGTGTTTCCCGAAGGCACCCGGTCGGCGGACGGGGCGCGGGGCCGGTTCCGGCTCGGTGCGGCGTATCTCGCGGTGACGGCGGGGGTGCCGGTCGTGCCGGCGGCGGTGCGCGGGGCGTACGCGGCGATGCCGCGGGGCCGGGCGTGGCCGGTGCCGGGCCGGCCGCGGGTGTCGGTGCGGTTCGGCCAGCCGATGCGGCCGGGTGACGGGGAGGATGTGCGGGCGTTCACCGCCCGGTTGTCGGCGGAGGTGGACCGGCTCGGGGTGGAGGACGCGACGAGCTGGTGGGCGTCGCTGCGCCCCGGCGCGGCGGTCGACGGTGCTGCGGCCACCCCCCGGGTGGGTGCGGCTGGTGGGCGTGGGGCGGTGCCGGCGGCGCGGTGGCGGCGGGTGTGGGAGGCCACCGAGCCTCCGGTGCCGGCGCGGTCACGGTCGCCGTGGGAGCGCTGACCCGACCCTCCCCTGTAGTGTGACGTTCCTCACGCAAAGATCGTTTTGTGGATAAACTTGTCTAAAGCGGGGTCTGTCTCTTTCACACATCTCCGCACCAACGAGAACA
>NZ_JBFLUG010000303.1:0-3170 GCF_041008525.1 Parafrankia sp. FMc2
ACCAGCAACGCCGCGCCCGCTACACCGCCTCCCGTTCCACCCGCCCCCAGTGGCTACCCACGGTTACCGCCCGTCCGAAGGTCGCGTAATCGGACCAACACAGATTCCGGTCAACTGCGAAGAGCCGGAAATCCGGAGATGACGGCCCTGTATCTCGAACGGTTCCTGAACTACGGCCTCACACCCGGAGAACTTCAATCGGGTCGGCCGATCATCGGCATCGCTCAGACAGGGAACGACCTGGTCCCCTGTAACCGGCACCATCTCGCCCTCGCCGACCGGATCAGGGCGGGGGTCCGCGACGGTGGCGGCATTCCGTTCGAGTTCCCCGTGCATCCGCTGCAGGAGACCGGAAAGCGTCCCACCGCCGCGCTGGACCGTAACCTCGCCTATCTCGGACTGGTCGAGGTGCTCTACGGATATCCGCTTGACGGCGTGGTCTTGACGACGGGCTGCGACAAGACCACGCCGGCCTGTCTGACCGCGGCGGCGACAGTGAACCTCCCGGCGATCGTCTTCTCCGGGGGCCCGATGCTCAACGGCTATCACAACGGGATGCGGACGGGCTCGGGGCTGGTGATCTGGCAGTCGAAGCGGCTCCTCGCCAGCGGCCAGATCGACTACGCCGAATACATGGCTCGGGTGACCGCCTCCGCGCCCAGCATCGGGCACTGCAACACGATGGGCACCGCACTGTCGATGAACAGTCTGGCCGAGGCCCTGGGAATGTCCCTGCCGGGCTGCGCGGCGATCCCCGCCCCCTACAACGAGCGGGCGCAAATGGCCTACGAAACGGGCCACCGGGCGGTGACCCTGGTCCGAGAGGACCTGACCCCCCGTAAGGTCATGACCCGGCATGCCTTCGCGAACTCGATCGTTGTCGCATCGGCCATCGCGGCGTCGACCAACGCGCCCATCCACATCAACGCGATCGCGCGTCACGTCGGGGTGGACCTGTCCAACCAGGACTGGCACCGCGTCGGACGTACCATTCCGGTGCTGGTGAACCTCGCTCCCGCAGGGGAGTTCCTCGGCGAGGACTTCCACCGCGCCGGCGGTGTCCCAGCGGTCATGCGGGCGCTGCTGGAAGCGGGGCACCTGCATGGTGATGCCCTAACCGTCTCGGGCCGTACGGTGGCCGAGAACCTTGAGGATGTCCCGCCCGCCGACCCGGCGGTCATCCGCCCCTTCCCCGATCCTGTCACCGCACACGGCGGACTGCTCGTCATGACCGGGAACCTGTTCGACTCCGCGATCATGAAAACGTCGGTCATCACCGACAGCTTCCGGGACCGCAGCCTGCCACACTCCGACGATCCGTCGGTGTTCGACCTTCGCGCCATTGTCTTCGACGGGCCCGAGGACTACCACGCTCGCATCGAAGATCCGGAGCTGGGCGTCGACCAGGACTGCCTCCTCGTCATGCGCTATACCGGGCCCGTCGGATATCCGGGCTCCGGCGAGGTCGTGAACATGGAGCTTCCCGCAGTGCTGATCCAGCGAGGCATCACCGCGCTACCCACGCTCGGAGACGGCCGGCAGAGCGGCACATCAGACGCACCGTCCATCCTCAACGCCAGCCCCGAGGCCGCAGCCGGCGGCAACCTCGCCATCCTGCGCACCGGTGACCGGATCCGTGTCGACCTGGACAACGCACGCGTCGACGTCCTCCTGCCGGATGAGGAGATCGCCGCGCGGTGGGCCGACTACACGCCCCCTGCATTGGAGAACCAGACACCGTGGCAGGAGATCTACCGTTCCACGGTCGGCCAGCTCGACAGCGGAGGCTGCCTGGAGCTTGCCGTGTCGTATCAGGACATCGTTCACACCAAGGGGATTCCTCGTGACTCGCACTGACTCCCGCGAAACGATCCTGATCGCCGACTCCGACTTCGGCGATGTGGACATCGAACGTGCAATCGTCGAAGGCGCCGGACTTCAGCTCCTTGCCGCGCAGTGCAAGAGCGAGGACGAGGTGATCGAGGCAGGACGCGAGGCGGGCGGTGTCCTGACCCAGTACGCGCGGGTCGGTTCCCGCGCCGTCGACGCTCTCACCCGCTGCCGGGTGATCGCCCGCTACGGCACGGGCGTGGACACCGTCGATGTCGATGCCGCGACCCGACGCGGCATCCAGGTCACGAACGCACCGAACGAGTGGTGTGCCGAAGAGGTCGCCGATCACGCCGTCGCGCTCTGGCTCGCAGCCGCACGCAAGATCTGCCAGTACGACCGGGCGACTCGACAGGGCGAATGGCACTGGAAGACTGGAACACCGATCCACAGACTGCGGGGACAGGTGCTGGGCCTGCTGTCCTTCGGCTCCATCGCACGGCTCATCGCCGAACGCGCGAAAGCATTCGGCGTCGAAGTCTGGGCGCATGACCCGTTCCTCGACCAGTCCGAGATCCGGGAATCCCAGGTCCGGCCGGCGTCCTTCGACGACCTGCTGGAAGGCGCCGACTACGTGGTGGTCCAAACGCCGCTTACCCCGCAGACACACCACACCTTCGACCGCGCGACGCTCCGCCGCATGAAACCGACCGCCATCCTCGTCAACACCGCACGCGGGCCCATCGTGGAGGACGCGGCGATCCACCACGCACTCACCGAAGGATGGATCGCTGGCGCGGCACTGGACGACATCGAGGAGGAACCCGCGAAACAGCGCGGGTGGCGCCCGACCACCCCCCTCCTCGAGCTGCCCAACGTGATCGTCACACCCCACTCCGCCTACTACTCCGAGGAAGCCGTCAGGACGGTGAGGGCCATCGCCGCTGAAGAGGCGGTACGGGTGCTGACCGGGCAGCCGGCACGATTCCCGGTCAACGAGCTCCCCTCCGGCTCCCACCTACACCCGGACGGTCTTCCCGCTCACGGGTTGGAGTGATCCCGCTTCCGTGGACAGCGAACTTGAGGTTCACTGTCATAGGGAAGGATGGCGATGGGGTCAACACGGCGGAAGTTTACTCAGGAGTACAAGACCGAGGCTGTAAGATTGGTGCTCGACTCGGGCCGGTCTGCGGCCGAGGTTGCGAAGAGTCTAGGTATTCACGAGGCCACGTTGGGAAACTGGGTGAAGAAAGCGAAGGAAGAGGGAGGAGCCGAGGACCGGCCGCTATCGGTGTCGGAGCGTGCGGAACTCGAAGAACTCCGGAAGAAGTACGCGCAGG
>NZ_JBFLUG010000304.1:0-3113 GCF_041008525.1 Parafrankia sp. FMc2
TCACGACCGTCACAGCCAGGAACAGTCCCAGGCCTGTCACTACCGATCGCGGTCACCCCGACGTGATCCGAACAAGAGACCAAGCAGCTGGCTCACCGCACGCACGTGCGGAAGACAGGGCTAGCGGGTAACTGCGCCCGTCTTTGACGCCTGCCTGGCGAGGGCGCAGGCCAGCGGTCTCGTCCATGAGACCACTGGCGCTGAACGTACAGCCGCGCCGCACCGGCCACCGCCGCCAGGTCGGCCGGGAGACAGTCGCCGGGTCTGGACGAATCATGATCGGGATCGGTCCGCCGCGAACTCGCTTGTCGGGTACTTCGGGCGCCGGTGGGGCTGGAACCGGGCGTTGCATCGGAGGCCAGGCGCTTGATAATTTTCCCAAAACATGCCGAACTGCTTACGGTGTGCGCTATGACGGCGCTCACCGTGGTCATCCCCCGCTGCACGCAGTTGAGAAGGAATGTCGATGGCCGACAGCGACACAAACACCTACCTGGACAACCTCCCGCAGGATCCGGTGCGCCAAGCACAGTTGGTGGAGTTCGCCAGGGAGCGGGCCGCCGACCCCCGCGCGTACTTCTCCCGGTTACGCGCCAAGTGCCCCGTCGACTTCGACGAGGGCGTGTACGGAGTCGTCCAGGCCCTGAAGCGATCCGACGTCGAGCGCGTCCTGCGCGACACGGACGTGTTCTCGAACGTCATGGGCCTCATGGGCAGCGACGAGCCCGTCATCCCGCTCGGCGTCGACCCGCCCCAGCACGCCCAGTACCGGCGCCTGCTCGACCCGCTGTTCAGCCCCAGGCGCATGGCCCTCCTGGAGCCGGCGGTCACCGCTCACGTCAACACGCTCATCGACGGGATCATCGACAGGGGCGAGTGCGACTTCTCCGCCGACGTCGCCGTGCCGCTGCCGTGCTCGACGTTCCTCAGCCTGCTCGGGCTGCCCCAGGAGGACCTTCCGCAGCTGAACCGCTGGAAGGACATCATGATCCGCCCGGACCAGGTCGCTGGCAGCATGGAAGCCGGCGTCAAGCTCCAGGCCGAGACCGCCGTGATCATCTACCAGCGTTTCGCCGACGAGATGGCGATCCGCCGCGCCGAACCGCGCGACGACCTGATCAGCTTCCTGCTCACCGCGGAGGTGGACAACCACCGGCTCACCGACAGCGAGATCCAGCGCACCCTGCTCCTGATGCTCTCCGCCGGGCTGGACACCGTCACGATCTCGTTGCAGTGCATTATCAGTCACCTCGCCCAGCACCCGCAGGACCGCGACGTGCTTCTCACGGAACCGGACAAGCTCGACAGCATCATCGAGGAGCTGATGCGCTGGGAGACGCCGGTGGCGGGCGCTACCCCACGTCGCGCCACCCGCGACACCGAGCTGTCCGGCTGTCCCATCCCCGCCGGCACGCTGGTCATGCCGATGCTCGGGGCCGCCGACCTCGACCCGGACTTCGAGGGCACGCTCCGGCTCGACCTCCGCCGCGGCGACAAGCGGCATCTCGCCTTCGGAGGCGGGCCGCACCGCTGCCTCGGCTCCCACCTGGCCCGCATGGAGCTACGCACGGTTGTGCGCGAATGGCACCGGCGCATCCCGAACTACCGGGTGAAGCCAGGCGTCACCTTGGAATGGAATGGTTCCGCGCTTCGCGGCATCGATTATTTGCCGCTGGTATGGGACGTCACCGGAAAGGCTGGCGAATGAAGATCTCGATCGACTCGGAGCTTTGCCAGGGCCACGGTCGATGCTACGAGCTGGCCCCAAGCCTGGTAACCGACGACGAGCGCGGCCGTGGGACGGTCATGACGCCGGAGGTCCCGGACGAGCTTCTGCCCGAGGCGCGCGCGGCGGCCAACGCCTGCCCAGAACGGGCCTTGCTGCTCAGCGAGTGACGGCACGAACGGTTTGACCGGGCGGCGCCCGGCGCTACCACCAAGCGCCGGGCGCCCTCGCCAGCCCCCTTGGGATCCCACCGCACGAGCGCGGCGATCCCGTCCCGTGAAGGGCTTCGAGCCGGCGGACCTCGCCCACGGTCGAGAAGGCGTTCGGCATCCTCGAGGAGCTGTTCAGCCGTCGCTGATCAGTGCTTGGCGGGCGGCCTCGAGTACGCGGTCGGAGATCTCCGTGCCGGCGGTCGCGCGGGCGAGCACGAGGGCGCCCACGAGCGTGGCCACGTCCGCGAGGCTGCCCAGTTCCCGGGCATGAAGATCAACACCTTACGCGTACACGTCGACAGCGGTCCCATGGTCATCGTGCGAGAGATCGCCCCGAAGGGGGCCAGGGGTCAAGCCCGCACAGCGGAGGGCAGAGCCCCTTCGAGCGAGCACCACGCGCAACCCCGACCACAGCAAGTGCCGGCGCCTCAGCGCAGCGCCAACCCGACCCTCTCGTCAGCCCCGGACCCGACCAGCCACCGCCGTACGCCAGGGCCGCCTACCTCCCCGTCGGCGCCGGCGAACGGCGCCACCCGTCGCCCGCCGGCGCTCGTCCGAGCTCGTCAGAGCCCGGCAATGATCGCAACGTTGCTGTCGGCCGCGGCCTGGCGCAGTGGGATCGCCTTGGAATAGGCCTCCGAGGCGTACCAGGCCTTGGCCGCCTCGACCGAGTCGAACTCCAGGACGACGGTCTGGCTGCCGTGCCACTCGCCCTCGAGCACCTCCGGTGACCGGTCGGCCGCCAACAGCCGCGCGCCGCCTTCAGCCATGCTCCCCATGGCGGCCTTCGCGTACTCGGCCATCCCGGCCGGGTCCTTGATCGCCTCTGTGACCACTACATACGCCTTCGGCATGAACCCAGTTCTCCTGTCGACGGTGTTCGGTATCATCCCGGCGGTCGACCCGGTGATGACGATCGAGCCGTACCGGGGCAGGCGCGGCCAATGCCCCGGTCGAGCACCTCGGTGGCGGTTAGCGTACGGCCGGTGACCATGAGGTCATCAGCCGCACCGGGCCCATCGCGTGAAACGGCCACCTGGCTATCGTAAGTGCCTGTCCTGAATCTTGATGGTCATTGACTCTGGGTGGTCTTCCTGGGAGTCCAGCGGGGGACGGGGGTGCCGCGGGCAAGCCGGTGGGCCATCGTGCGGATCATGGCCCAGTAGACGAAGGTG
>NZ_JBFLUG010000305.1:0-3112 GCF_041008525.1 Parafrankia sp. FMc2
TCGCCTTCGCCTGGCGCCGCTGCAGCCGCCGCAGCCGCTCGGCTTCTTTCGACCGCAGACCGGGGCAGACCAGCAACTCGCCGGTGGACAGCGTGACCGAGACGGCAACACCCCGATCCACCCCCACGACCGCACCCGTGCCCACGCCCGGCCCGCTCCGCGGGAAACCGGATTCCTCTCCGGCCTGAAGGCCGGCGCCTCCTCCAAAGGCAGAGATGACGACACCCAGCGCAGTACCACCGCCGGAGCCGCCCGCCCCGGCTGGACCGCCCGCCCCGGCTGGACCGACTGTCTCGCCGGGCGTCGCCGCGGCGCTCGACCAGGCAGCCGACCTGCTGCGCGGCGCCGACGCACTGCTGGTCTGCGCCGGTGCCGGCCTGGGCGTGGATTCCGGCCTGCCCGACTTTCGGGGCACCACCGGATTCTGGCGGGCGTACCCGCCCTACGCCCGCCTCGGGCTGTCGTTCACCCAGCTCGCGGACCCCGTGCACTTCGGCGCCGATCCGTCCCTCGCCTGGGGCTTCTACGGCCACCGCCTCGGCCTCTACCGCCGGACGGTCCCGCACGCCGGCTTCGCCGTGCTGCGCCGGTGGGGCGCCCGGCTGCCCGCGGGAATGCGGGTCTTCACGTCGAACGTCGACGGCCAGTTCCAGCGCGCCGGCATCACCGAGGTGGCCGAGGTCCACGGCTCGATCCACCATCTGCAGTGCCGGCTCCCCTGCACGCAGGACGTCTGGTCCGCCGACAGTGTCGAGGTGGACGTCGACCCGGAGACGATGCGGGCGCGGGACCCGCTGCCGCGCTGCCCGCGCTGCGGGGACCTGGCTCGTCCGAACATCCTGATGTTCGGCGACTGGAACTGGGTCGGCCGTCGCAGCGAGACCGGTCTGGACGCATGCGCCTCCTGGCTTGACGACCTGGCCAGCCCGCGGCGGCTGGCGGTGGTCGAGATCGGCGCGGGCACCGCGGTGCCGACCGTGCGCCGCATGGCCGAGTCCGCCGCGGCGGCCGGCCGCCTGATCCGGATCAACCCGGATCAGGCGGATCTCCGCAGTGAGGCGGGCATCTCCGTGCCGCTCGGCGCGCTCGCGGCTCTGACCGAGCTGGACGCCCGCCTGCCCTGAGCCGCCAGCAGAGTTCATGCCGTCGGCCGGCGGGGGACCCCGGGCCGGTGCCCTTCGCGGATGGCCTCCACCACCAGGCCCATCACCCAGCTGACGGCCTGTGTCGCCGTGTCGGGGTCGAGCTGCCAGACCCGGACGAGTCGCTCGTAGCCGGGGAGGCTCCACAGGACGTCCAGCACGGCGGCCGTGGCCCGGTGCTCGTGCTCCGTCCAGCCGGTGCTGTGTGGAGCGACGGCGCTGAGGAGGGCATCGCGCCGCTGCCGGTCCTCGTCGATCAGGACCGGTTGCCGTGGCTCCGTGTGATCCCACCGGGAGACGGCGTAGGACGACAGCGCGGCGAACGACCGCGCGGTGACGTCGATGACGGTGTCGAGGTCGAGGTCGTCGTACCCGACCCCGGCCTCCGCCTGCAGCCGGCGCATGACGGCGGCGTGCAGGTCGCGCTCGGTCGGAAAGTGCCGGTAGACGGTCCGCTCGCCGACTCCTGCCCGCTCGGCGACAGCGCGGAAGGTCAGGCCGCTCCAGTCCCATATCGGGAACTCGTGGACCAGGGCCGAGCCGGCGGCGACGATGCGCTCACGGGTCTGGCCGGCGCGTTCGCGGCGTACCGGGCTGTCGTAGCGCCGCCGCTGCCGGGGCTGGCCGCCTTCGCCGTCGGATGTTGCGGGCGTACTCATGTTGATGGCATCATACTGTCGCGAATTGACGGGCGAAACCGGGGGACGACCCCGGGCGGACGGGAGCGGTCAGGTGGATCTCGGCTTAGCTGGCGCCACGGTCGTCGTGCAAGGCGGTACCCAGGGCATGGGCCTGGCCGCCGCGGAGTGCTTCGCCGCGGAGGGGGCCAAGGTCGGCGTGCTCGCGCGCAACCGGGCGAACCTCGACGCTGCCGTCGAACGCCTGCTGGCGCTGGGGGCGGCCGACGCCGTGGCGCTCCCCGCCGACATCACCCGGCCGGAGGAGGTCGCCGCCGTCTTCGACCAGGTGAGGGAGCGGTGGGGTGCCCTGAACAGCCTGGTGAACGCCACCGGGCCGAAGAGCAGCCGGATGGGTCCGTTCGAGGAACTCACCGATGATGACTGGCTCGCGGCGATCGATGTCGGCGTGCTGGGGATGGTTCGCTGTGTGCGGGCCGCGCTGCCGCTGCTGCGCGCCGCGGAGTGGGCCCGCATCGTGAACATCTCGGCGCACTCGACCAAGCGTCAGACCGCCTCGCTGATCGCCTACACCGCGGCCAAGTCGATGGTCACCAGCATCACCAAGAACCTCTCCCTGACGCTGGCGCCCGACGAAATCCTGGTCAACACGGTGTCGCCGGGCAGCTTCGCCTCCGAGGGTCTCGCGACCTGGGCCCGTGGCGTCGGGATCGATCCGGGCGATCTGCACGCCGTCATGCGTGGCATCACCGAGCACTTCGGCCATCCCGCGCACCTGCCGCGGGCGGGCGCGCCCGCCGAGATCGGCGCTGTGATCGCCTTCGCCGCCTCGCGTCGCAACACCTACATGACCGGCGCGAACCTCAACGTCGACGGCGGTTCCGACTTCTGCTGACCCGCGGCAGCGCGCGTCGCATGTCGCGGTGAGTCGGATGAAGCACCGTGAGCCGTCACGTGTCGGACCACACATCGATGCCGCGGGCTTGGAAACACGCCTGCCGTTGGTTGGGTCCTCAGAGATGGCAGGCCGCGGTACGCGACTGTCGCCACGACCGGCCGCACGAGCCGTCGACCCGACGGGAGGATGGACGGATGCGCCGAGCGTGGACATGTCGACCTACGGCGTGATCATGGCGCCGGGTGGCGGGATGGGCGCGGCAGTGCACGAACGGCGGGAACCACGGCGACGGAGAGAGGCAGCCCGGCATGGGTCGACTGACGCATCTGCAGCGGCTGGAGGCGGAGAGCATCCAGATTTTCCGGGAGGCCGTGTCGGAGTGTGAGCGGCCGGTGATGTTGTATTCGGTGGGTAAGGACAGTTCGGTGTTGCTG
>NZ_JBFLUG010000306.1:0-3104 GCF_041008525.1 Parafrankia sp. FMc2
CTACCGCACCCGCGCCCGCCGCGAGCTCCTCACCAAGGACCGACCCAACCACAACTGATCAACCAGACGCAGGGGGTCAAGATTCAGAGACCCGCACGGGGTCGGTTTTCGGGGAGCCTTGACACGGACTTGTGGTAGCGGAGCCCGGGCGCGCCTCTGACCTGGGCTGATGACCAGTATCGTGGCAGGAGACCGCCCCCTGCAGCGGCGGGCGGTCAGGTTGCATCGGTATTAGACCGCGCGGATGCTGTCGGCCGACCACCCGCTTGGAGTTACACGTGGAGCCGGAGTGACGGGACGACCATGTGTGGCGCTCTGCTCTGCGTCCACATATCAGTGAGCGGCGCCTGCGCGGTCCGCATGATCCGGATGTCAGTACCTCCGCTGCGGACGGGATTCACCGCCTCGGAGGCGAAGGTTTCTGATACCCGCAGCAGCGGGCCGGAGTCGATGCCGAGTTCGTAGTGTCCGCGGCGGATGTTGCGAACGAGGGTTATCTGCGCCGCAGTAGGGCCATGCAGAGCGTCAGACCTGGACCGAACGCCATCGCGATTGCTGTGCCGCCGATGTCGAGTCCGTCGCGCAGTTGTTCGATGACGAGCAGCACGGTAGCCGACGAACAGTTACCTCGGGAGCTGAGGATCTGGCGGGTCGCGGCGGTCTGCGCCCTGTCCAGACCCAGTCGCTCCTCCACGACGTCGACGATGCGTGGCCCGCCGGGGTGCACGGCCCATCCCTGGACGTCGGCCCGCTTGAGTTCGAAGGGGTCGAGCAGTGCCGCGGTGGCCTCTTCGACGTGGTTCGCCAGGACGACGGGGACCTTGGCAGACAGCCCCATCCGGAACCCGTGGTCGGTGACGTGCCAGGTCATCAGTTCTTCGCTGGCTGGAGCGGTCACGGCCGTGGTGTCGATGACGTCGAGACCGTGCTCGGCGTCGGGCTGGAGCACGATCGCCGCGGCGGCGTCGCCGAACAGGGCGTGCGCGACCACCTGTTCCAGGTCTCGTCCAGGAGTGTCCGGCTGGATGTGCAGGGAGGTGAGTTCCACGCAGAGTACGAGGGCGGGTTGCCGGCGGGCCCGGACGAAGTCAGCGGCGGTTCCCATCCCCGGGATCGCCGCGTAGCAGCCCATGTGCCCGATCAGCAGCCGCCGTACCTGCGCTGACATACCGAGCTCACGCGCGAGCTGGATGTCCAGACCCGGTGTGCTGTAACCGGTGCACGACACGACGACGAACAGCCCGACGTCGGCGGCGTCCAGTCCGGCGTCCGTCAGGGCGGCTCTGGCGGCCTGGAGGCCGAGGGGGTGCGCGTCCTCGACGTAGCGCAGCATCCGGGTGGCTGTCGACCAGCCGCTGATGTCCTCGCGTCGCGGATCCACCACCCCGTGCCGGGTCCGGACTCCGCAGCCCATGAAGATCCGGCGAGCCATCCGGTCGCCTCGGTACCGTCGGTCGAAGACCTCGTCCCACAGGCTCTGCTGGTCGAAAACCCCAGGAAACGCTGTCCCGATTCCGGTGATCACGGCTGTCGTGCCCGGCTCTGCCCCGGCGCTCCTCGCGGGATCCCTGCTCGTGTCGGGAGTCTGTGCCCCCCTCACCACCGGGCCACGTCTGCGTCCGCGTCCGGGTCGCCTCCCAGCGCCGCGAGGCCCAACCAGTCCGCGCACACGTCCGTGGTCGCGGGTTGGAGAGATCCGCACCGAGCGTCCCGGTACAGCCGTTCCAGTGGGTGGCCGCGGCGGGTGACCGTGGTCCCGCACGCCTCGATGACGGAGGCCGCCACATCCTGCGCGGTCTGCCCAGCGAGCAGTTTCGCTCGCCATACCCACCGGTTCGTCTCCGCTGATCCGGGATCGGACTCCACCCGCCGGGCGCACTCGTCGATCACGACGTCGAGCGCTGCGAGGGCGACGTCCGCGTGACCGAAACGGGCCCGCACGGCGGGAAGGCCGACCAGGCCCTTCGGTGTCCCCGCTGCCGCCCGGCCTCGCGCGTGTTCGATTCCCGCGTTGAAGGTGGCTCGGCCGACCCCGGCGTAGACGGCGGCGTAGGAGGCCACCAACCACTGCGGCATGATCTGCGCGATCAGCAGGCTCAGCCCCTCCAGCCCGCCGACCAGCGCGTCCGCCGGAACCCACACGTCCAGACGCAGGTCGTGGCTGCCGGTACCCCGCATGCCGAGGGTGTCCCAGTTGGGCTCGACGGTCACACCGTTCCCGGCTGGAACAAGAAAGTGGCTGACTCTCGTCGCTGAGCCCGCCGCAGCCGCCAGGTGGTCTTCGTCCGGCTGTTCGCCTTCGGAATGGCCGTCGGCTGCGCGCGCGGCGACGAAGTAGACGTCCGCGTGCGACGCACCCGAGCAGAAGGACTTGAGGCCGGTGATCCGGTAGCCGTCGCCCTCACGGCGGTAGGAGGTCCGCAGCGCGGACAGGCGTGAGCCGGCGCCCCGTTCGCTCATGGCAACGGCGATGAACGAGCCGCCGGCGGCCTGAGCCAACATCCGGTCGCGCGCGGAGAAATAGGACTCCGGCGCCCCCATCGCGCGGGCGAGCTCGTCCGGAGTCCCGACCAGCGCGCCCAGGACCGAGGTATGCATGTTCAGGGCCAGGGCGGTCGAGCCGCTGGCTTCGGCGAGTACCCGCGCGGCATTGGCCCACTGCGCGAAACCGCCGCCGTGACCACCGAACCGCCGGGGTACGAGCAGCCCCAACAGACCCGCCTGGCGCAGATCGTCGAGGTCGGCCGCGGGCAGCTCCCCGCAACGATCCGCGTAGCCGGCGCGCCCGGCGATCGCTGCGACGACGCCGTGGGCGAGTTCCGCCCCGTCGGCGCGCGGTGCCCGCGATTGCGCTGGTACCGCGTCGGGTCCGCCCAGCTCCCGCACGCCCAGCTCCCGCACGCCCAGCTCCGGGAGGTCCGGACCGGCTGACGGGCCCGGACCCTGCGCATCAGCGGACCGTTCAACGCTCATCGGAGTTCCCTAAGGTCGAAGGTGTCTGGGGTTGGTGCCCCGGATGCCCGGGACGACGGGGTGTGGCTGATCAGGTGGTTGCCGCACGGTGGCTCGAAAGGAATGGCCGCCCTGTCGTTCTGGACGCCCTG
>NZ_JBFLUG010000307.1:0-3103 GCF_041008525.1 Parafrankia sp. FMc2
TCGCGCGCCGCCGCGTCAACGTCCTCTGAGCACTGCTCCGCGACAACCGTGCCTATCAACCCACGTCACCGCCCCTCACCACAGTCGCCGCACAGCATGATCCACTTGACAACTTCATTGAGAATCGTCGGATCCTTCACAGGGTCGGGCGTATCAGGAACGGGCGGGGCGAGCGGCGAAGGTGTCACGCAGGGCCAGCTCGTCGCGGACGACCGCGCCGAGGCGGCCGACCCCCTCGCGGATGCGTTCCGGCGGTGGGTAGCAGTACGACAGCCGCATGCTGGTACCGCCTGACCCGTCGGCGTAGAACCCGACCCCGGGAACGTAGGCGACCCGGGCGGCGATCGCCCGCGGCAACATCGCCTTGGTGTTCACCCCGTCCGGCAGCGTCAACCAGACGAAGAACCCCCCGTCGGGGCGGGTCCAGGTCGCACCGGGTGGCATCGCCTCGTCCAGGGCGTCGAGCATGGCGTCGCGGCGTTCCCGGTACATCTCCCGGAACGCCTTCACCTGCTCCGCCCACGGTTGGGTCGCCAGGTACCGCTCGACCGCCAGCTGGGTGAACATCGACTGTGACAGGATCGCCGACTCCGCGGCCAGCACCAGCCGGGCTGTCACCGCGGGCGGGGCGAGCGCCCACCCGACGCGCAGCCCCGGCGCCAGCGTCTTCGAGAACGATCCCAGGTAGACCACGTCGTCCGGGGCGTCGGCGCGCATCGCCCGCACCGGCTCACCGGTGAACGACAGCAGGCCGTACGGGTTGTCCTCGACCACGAGCACCCCCGCGCGCCGGCAGATCTCGATCACTTCGGCCCGCCGGGGGCCCGTCAGTGTGATCCCTCCAGGGTTCTGGAACGTCGGCACCGTGTAGAGCAGCTTCACCCGGGCGCCCTCGGCCGCCAGCCGCGCCAACGTCTCCGCGAGCGCGTCGGGCGACAGGCCGTCGCCGTCCATCGGCACGTGCACGATCCGCGCCTGATAGGCCGCGAACGTGTTGATCGCCGTGACGTAGGTCGGCCCCTCGGTGATCACGACGTCGCCCGGGTCGATGAACACGCGGGTGAGCAGGTCCAGCGCCTGCTGCGATCCGGCGGTCACCACCACGTTGTCCGGATGGGCGTCGGTGATGCCCTCCATTGCCATCACGTCGCAGATCCGCGCCCGCAGCCCCGGATCGCCCTGCGCCGAGCCGTACTGCAGCGCCACCGCGCCCCGGCTCAACACCAGCTCCGACACCGTCGCCGCGAACGCGTCCAACGGAAGGACGTCGACCGGAGGCATGCCCCCGGCGAGCGACACGATCTCGGGGCGGGATGCGACCGCGAACAATGCCCGAACCTCGCTCGCGATCATCCCCTGGGCACGCTGCGCGTACCGATCCCGCCACCGATCGAGAGTCACGCTCCGCGACACTACCGGCCGTACCCACCCTGGCGTGCACCAGCTGGCGACGGCCAGCACCACGACCGTCAGTCCGTCGGCGGACCTTCGTGACGGGGGCCCGATCGCGGCCGCCCGCTCACGGTGACCGCCTGGGGGATTTCGGCTCCATTGTGGCCCGTACCCGTGAGTATCACGACGCCGGTGCCGATCAGGTCGTTCTGCGTTTCACCGGCAACGCTGGGGAGGCCGCGGGCGTCGGCGGCTGCGCCGGTTCGCCGAGGTCCTGCTGCCCGGACCCACGAGGTCAGCCCTGTTGCTGGGGCGGTCGGGCTTTCTCTCCCCGCTCCAGCTCCGACTGCAGGAGACCGAGGTTGGTCAGAGACACCGAGAGATCGGCTTCGAAGACCGTGGGGTGCGCTGCGGCGAGCCGTCGACGGATCTCCACAGCCTGCTCGGTGGCTGTCAGTGCCTCCTCCGGCCGTCCCAGCGCCGCCAGTAGAACACCCAGGTTGTTCAGGGAGCGGGCGAGGTCGGGTTCGAAGGCGGCAGGGTTCGCCGCGGCGAGCTTTCGGTAGATCGTGAGGGCCTGTTCCGTGTGGGCCAGGCCGTCCTCGCGCTGTTCCAGCTCCGCCAGCAGAACACCGAGGTTGGTCAGGGAGGCGGCGAGGTCGGGTTCGAAGGCGGCGGGATTCGCCGTGGCGAGCCGCTGATAGATCTCCACGGCCTCTTCGGCGGCTGTGCGGGCGTCCTCGTGCCGCCTGAGCTTCGAGAGCTGGATGCCGAGGTTGTTGAGGGACGCGGCGAGGTCGGGTTCGAAGGCACCGGGGTTGTCGGTGGCGAGTCGCCGCCGGATGTGGATGGCCTGTTCGGTGGCGGAGAGGGCGTTGTCGGGCCGCCCGAGTTCGGAGAGCTGGGCACCGAGGTTGTTCAGGGAGCGGGCGAGGTCGGGTTCGAAGGCGGCGGGGTTCACCGCGGCGAGTCGCTGGTAGATCTGGAAGGCCTGTTCGGTGGTGGTGCGGGCGTCCTCGCGCTGCCCGAGTTCGGACAGGAGGAAACCGAGGTTGTTCAGGGAGCGGGCGAGGTCGGGTTCGAAGGCGGCGGGGTTCGCCGCGGCGAGCCGCTGGTAGATCTGGACGACCTGTTCGGTGGCGGAGAGGGCGTTGTCGGGCCGCCCGAGTTCGGAGAGCTGGGCACCGAGGTTGTTCAGGGAGCGGGCGAGGTCGGGTTCGAAGGCGGCGGGGTTCGCCGCCGCGAGCCGCCGGCGGATCTGGACGGCTTCCTCGGTGGTGGTGCGGGCGTCCTCGCGCCGCCCCAGCCCGGACAGCCAGAGGCCGAGGTTGTCGACGCAGGCGGCGAGGTCGGGTTCGAAGGCGGCGGGGTTCGCCGCGGCGAGGCGCCGGTAGATCTGGACGGCTTCCTCGGTGGCGGTCAGGGCGTCCGCGCGCCGCCCCAGTTCCGAGAGCCAGCCGCCGAGATTGGTCAGGGAGGCGGCGAGGTCGGGTTCGAAGGTGGCCGGATCCGTCGTGGCGAGCCGCCGGCGGATCCGCACGGCCTGTTCGGTAGCGACGAGAGCATCCTCCCGCCGGCCCAGTCCTGAGAGGGTGTTCTGTACGGGTTCGCTGGGTTTCGGGTTGAGGTGATGTCTGGCGTGCGGGGTTGATCGTGTTGCGTGTGGGGGCTGGTGCGTTCTGCTGGAAGACATGGTGGAACGTAAGCCGTA
>NZ_JBFLUG010000308.1:0-3068 GCF_041008525.1 Parafrankia sp. FMc2
CGACCGGAGCTGACGGCCCAGCGGAGTTATCGGCCAGCGGAGTCGAGGAGGACTGATGTCCGGGTTGCTCTACCGGATCGGCGCTGCCGCGGCCACCCGGCCGTGGCGGGTCATCGGGATGTGGCTCGCTGCCCTCGTCGTGGCTCTCGGGCTGGCAGCCGGTTCCGGAGGAAAGCCTCACGACGACTACGACGCCCCGATGACCGCGTCGCAACACGGGACCGACCTGCTGCGGGCGAGCTTCCCCACGCTTGCCGGCGCGGACGCCCGCGTCGTCGTGCACGACCCCGACGGCACCACCCTGGACGCCGGCCTGCTCGGCACCGTCCAGGAGCGTCTCGCCGCACTTCCCTCCGCGATGGTGACCGGCCCACCGCAGATGTCGCAGGACGGCGACACCGCGCTGTTCACGATCCACTACCGGCAGCCGGTCGCCGACATGGACGCGGAGGAGGCGCTGGCCGAGATCTTCACGGCCGCGACGCCCGCGACCGACCAGGGCCTGCAGGTGGACGTCGGCGGCCAGGTCTCGGAGAACCTCCAGAAGGTCGACGGGCAGGCCGAGGCGATCGGCGTCGGGCTGGCGCTCCTCATCCTCCTGATCGCCTTCGGGTCCCTCGTCGCCGCCGGGGTGCCGATCGCGGTGGCGCTCATCGGGCTGGGCATCGGCGCCTCGGCCATCACCCTGATCGCGGCGGTCACCAACGTCAGCTCGATCGCGCCGTCCCTGGCATCGATGGTCGGGATCGGCGTCGGCATCGACTACGCGCTGCTCCTCGTCACCCGCCACGTGGAGGGTCTGCGGTCCGGGATGTCGGTACGGGAGGCCGCCGGCCGCGCGAACGCGACCGCCGGGGCGTCGGTCGTCTTCGCCGGCCTCACCGTGATCATCTCGCTGTCCGGGCTCCGGCTCGTCGGCCTCAACACCTATGTGACGACCGCGTTCACCACGGCGGCCGTCGTCATCGCGGTCGTCCTCGTCGCCGTCA
Source organism: Parafrankia sp. FMc2 (assembly GCF_041008525.1). Lineage (NCBI taxonomy): Bacteria > Bacillati > Actinomycetota > Actinomycetes > Frankiales > Frankiaceae > Parafrankia > Parafrankia sp. FMc2. The sequence continues at coordinate 990 of NZ_JBFLUG010000308.1, forward strand.
CGCTGGTCCCCGCGCTGTGCGGCCTCGCGGACCTGCGGGTGCTGCGGCGGCGGGCGCACGCCGAGATGCTCGCCGCCCGCTCCCTGGCCCGATCGGGCGCTGTCACCGCATCGGGCACCGCGGCCGGCGGTGGGCCGGCCGCGCCCCAGCGGGGCCTCACTGCCGCCTGGGCCAGGCGCATCGGGAACCGCCCCGGCCCCTGGGCGCTGGCCGCGCTGACCATCCTGCTGGTCCTCGCGGCGCCCATTCTGACCATGCGCACCTGGCCGCAGGATGCGGGCAGCCAGCCGGTCGACGTGACCCAGCGCCGCGCCTACGACCTGATCACCGCCGAGTACGGGCAGGGCGCGAACGGTCCGCTGCTGCTGGCCGTCGACCTGGCGCAGGTCCCGCCGGAGAGTCTGCCGCAGCTGGGCACGACGGTCGCCGCCGTCCCCGGCGTCGCGGCCGTCGCCCCGCCGGCGATCGCCCCGAGCGGCACCGTGGCGGTGATCGAGGTGGTGCCCACCACTGGCCCGAGCGACGCGGCATCGTCCGATCTGGTCGCCCACCTGCGGGCCGACGTCCTCCCGCCGGGGGTGTACGTCACCGGGACGACCGCGATCTTCGCGGACCTGTCCGACCTGCTGGCGGAACGCCTGTGGTGGGTGGTGGGCTTCGTCGTCGGTGTCTCCATCCTGCTGCTGACCATCGTCTTCCGGTCACCGGTGGTCGCCCTCAAGGCGGCGGCGATGAACCTGCTGTCGATCGCGGCCGCGTACGGCGTGGTGACGGCGGTGTTCCAGTGGGGGTGGGGAACCGACCTGCTCGGGCTGCCCCACAGCGTCCCGATGTCCAGCTGGCTGCCCGTCCTGATGTTCACCGTCCTGTTCGGGCTGAGCATGGACTACGAGGTCTTCCTCCTCTCCCGGATCCGGGAGGACTGGCTCGCCACCCGTGACCCGCAGGGCAGCGTGGTCCGCGGCCTCACCTCCACCGCTCGCGTGATCACCAGTGCCGCGCTGATCATGATCGCCGTGTTCGCGGGCTTCGCCCTCGACCCGGACGTCACCGTGAAGATGGTCGGCGTCGGCATGGCCGTCGCGGTGCTGGTCGACGCGACGGTGATCCGTCTGGTGCTGGTGCCGGCGACGATGGCGCTGCTCGGCCGGGCGAACTGGTGGCTGCCGCGCTGGTTCGACCGCATGCTGCCGCAGGTCGACATCCACGGGGAGCGTTTCGGTCATCGCCCGGCCACCGGCACCGGCGGTGACGGCGACAGGGACCGGGACGACGGCAACGGCCGTGACGGCGGGATCAGCGCGAACGGCGGGGCCGGTGGCAGGGGCGACGGCAACGGCGGCCACGGCGGCGGAGCCGTCAGCCGGGGCGGCACCGGCAGTGGGAAGGACAGCGGGAGGGGCGGCGCGGCCGACCGGGAGCCGCAGGCCGCCGGGGGTGGGTCCGCACCCGGCCGGCCGACCGCTGACGGGGGTGGCGCCGACCGGGGGGGCAGCCCGAAGGCAGGTGGGACAAACCGCCCCAAACATCCTTCGGGTACCGCGATGGCCGGTTCAGGCATCCCCGCACAGGTCTCCACGGACCCGGCCGACCACGCGGCGAAGGGCCGTGAGCTCCAGCGGTGAGTTTTCGTTTCCGCAGGTCAGAGTGGGTGGAGGCGGGTTGTGGTTAGCACCTTTGGTCGCCTGGTTAACCCCGATTCGGGCGGCGGAATGGGTGGTTCTGTCCTGATTAGCTGAGACGCCACGAGGCAGAAACGTCGCCCCAGGCGGCACGGCGGAAGAGGGCTACGCGGCGTGGACGGGACCACCAGGGACGGGTTCACCGTGGACGGGATCGCCATGGACGGGATCGCCGCGGACGGGCGCATCGTGGACGGGATCGCCGCGGCGACGATCTCCATGGATGGGTTTACCATCCGGGAGATCACCGTGGAGCGGATCCTGCCGCACGGAACCCCTGGACGGGACGATGACCCGGTCGAGATCCCGGTCCAGGCCTCCCGCGCCCGGCCGTGGCTGTCCCTTCTACACATCTCCGATCCCACGAGACCAAGGAGGCTCACCTACGCCTCCGTCC
>NZ_JBFLUG010000309.1:0-3034 GCF_041008525.1 Parafrankia sp. FMc2
GTACTGCAATGCGACGTCGTCGGCGCGGTTGGCGGCGCGTTATCCGGCGTCCGGCGGTACGTATGTGTACGGGCGGGAGCGGTTGGGGCCGTTCTGGGGCTGGCTGGCGGGGTGGGCGTTCGTGGTTGGGAAGACCGCGTCGTGTGCGGCGATGGCGTTGACGGTCGGGTCGTATGTGTGGCCTGGTCAGGAGCATGCGGTGGCGGTGGCGGCCGTGGTGGTGCTGACCGCTGTGAACTATGCGGGGGTGCAGAAGTCCGCCTGGCTCACCCGTGTGATCGTGGCTGTGGTTCTGGTGGTCCTCGCCGCGGTGGTCCTCGCCGCCCTCACTTCCGGTGAGGCGGAAGCCGCCCGGCTGGGTGTCGGTGGGGGTGTTTCCGGCGGTGGGGTGCTTCAGGCGGCGGGTCTGTTGTTCTTCGCCTTCGCTGGCTACGCGCGCATCGCCACGCTCGGTGAGGAGGTCCGCGATCCGGGTCGGACCATTCCCCGGGCGATACCGCTCGCGCTCGGTATCACCCTGGTCGTCTACGCGGCCGTCGCTGTCGCTGTTCTTGCGGTGCTGGGGCCGGGGCGGCTGGCTGATGCCACCGCACCGCTGGCTGATGCTGTCCGCGCCGGGGGCGTGGGCTGGCTCGCGCCGGTGGTGCGGGTCGGTGCGGCGGTGGCCGCGCTCGGTTCGCTGCTGGCGCTCATCCTCGGTGTTTCCCGCACCACGCTGGCGATGGCCCGGGACCGGCATCTGCCTCATGCGCTGGCGGCGGTCCACCCGAGGTTCGGGGTGCCGCACCGGGCGGAGCTCGCCGTCGGTGCTGTTGTCGCGGTCCTCGCGGCGACGGTGGATGTGCGCGGGGCGATCGGGTTCTCCTCGTTCGGTGTGTTGGCCTACTACGCCATCGCCAACGCCTCGGCGTGGACCCTGGCGCCCGGCGAGGGCCGGCCGCGCCGTCTGGTCCCTGTGCTCGGGCTGGCGGGCTGCCTCACGCTGGCCTTCGCTCTGCCGGCGACCTCCGTGATCGCCGGGGTCGCGGTGCTGGCTGTGGGTGCCGCCGCCTATGGGGTACGCCGCACGGTGGCCCCGTAACCCCTGGATGACAGGGTCGCGGGCCGGGCGCGTCAACACTGGTGTCTCTCTGATTCGCGGGACGGTGTCGGATCCGATGCGTCGTGATGGCGGAGGGGCACCTCGTATGACACAGCTCGGCTCCTGGCCGGCCCGGTTGACCGCGACTACCGCTTCCACGGCGCCGGCCGCGGTGGTCCTCATCCGCCTCTACGTCGGCGTGGTCTTTCTCTCTGAGGGTGTGCAGAAGTTCCTCTTCCCTGACGAGCTCGGCACCGGCCGGTTCGACAGGGTTGGCATCCCCGCTCCCGGCTTCGTCGCGCCCCTGGACGGGGCCTTCGAGATCGCCTGCGGCGGGCTGATCCTGGCAGGCTTGCTCACCCGACTCGCCACCCTGCCGATGCTCGTGAACATGGTGGGTGCGCTGCTCCTCACGAAGCTGCCCATCCTGTGGGGTGACGCCCCGCTCTTCACGGACGCATCCGGCTGGTGGGAGTTCCTCCACGAGTCCCGCACTGACCTCGCCCAGCTGTGCGGCTGCCTCTTCCTTCTCATCGTCGGTGCCGGCGTCTACTCCCTCGACGCCCGCTGGCATCGCACCGCCGCCGCCGCGTCTGGCACGGGTTGACCGCACGCCCACAGGCAGGAACGAACACCGGAACGATCATCGGTTCAGGATGGTGTGATGGGTGCCTGTAGTTCGGTGACCCAGCGTTCAAGGGTGCGGGGTGGGGCGGTCGGCGCGGGTGAGCTGGTGGTGGGCGGCGGTGAGCAGGAGCAGCACGGTCATGGTGAGGGTGGCGTTGGCGGCGTATTTGGCCGGGTAGGAGACGGTGCCGATCGGGTCGACGACGAAGGACAGGGCGGCGTTGACGGTGAGGGCGGCGCCGGCGACGGTGAGGGCGCGGCGGCGTCCCTGGCTGCTGGTGCGGTGGTGGCGGTGGTGCTGGTGGGTGGCGCGGTGCAGCAGGGCGACGACGGTGGTGAGGATCGCCAGGTCGGCGAGGGTGCCGGCCCAGGTGGGTGGGAGCAGCTGGTGGGTGGTGAAGGTGGTCAGGGCGGCGGCGGCGAGGAGCCGTGGGCCCCAGGTGCGGCGCCACCGGGCCCGGACCAGCTCCGCTTCCGAGGGCGGCGTCGGCGGTGGGAGTGCTGGTGGAGGGGTGTGGGGGGTGCGGCGTTTCGGGCGGATGAGGGCGGCGGCGGCCAGGAGCAGGATGGCGGCTGCGGTGGCGGCGAGCTGCGCCGGGGAAGCGCCGACGTCGCCGGTGTCCGCGTGGATCAGTGCGGCGGCGGCGAGGTACAGCGCGCCCAGGGTGAGCAGGCCGCGGCGGTGCACCCAGGGCCGGTCGGCGATACGGGGGGCGAGGGATTCGATGACGACGATCGGCGCGGTGAAGGTCCAGATCACGTGGCCGGCGACGTAGTTGACCAGTGGATGGGCGGCGAGCCCGGTGCCGGGGATGAGGGTGTGGGTGCGGTCGTCGTCGTAGGCGGGGTCTCCGGTGACGTGCGGGTCGAACAGGCTCTGGTCGATCAGGCCGGCCTGGGCGAGTCCGAACGCGGCGGCGAGGGCGACGAGGGCGAGGGGTCCGCCGCCGCGGCGGCGGACCGCTTCGCGGATGAGGACGGCGACGGTGCCGTAGAGCGGGATGAAGAACAGCAGGCTGGCGAGGAGGTCGAGGGGACGTCCGATGCTGGAGTCGTAGCCGATGAGGTGTTCGCCGCAGATCGGGGCGAGGACGAGCAGCCCGGCGGTGGCGGCGAGGACCATGAGGGCGTAGCAGAGGATTTCGTGGCCGTCGACGGTGAACCAGCGCAGGAATCCCAGCAGTGGCGGGAGGCCGACCAGTTCGCGCAGGACACCGGCGATGCCGCCGAGTGCAAAGGAGCCGCCCAGGGCGGGGGCCTGCTGCTACACCCACTCTCAGCCGCCGACAGGCGAACCCGGTAGATACTGAGAGGTAGCTGTTTGTT
>NZ_JBFLUG010000030.1:0-70856 GCF_041008525.1 Parafrankia sp. FMc2
GCGGGCCATCCGCAGTCGTTCCTGGTCGATGCGGCGCCGGGTCTCGTCCTCCTTCGCGCGGGCCGAGGCCAGCCGGCGCACGCGTAGCAGGGTGCCGAGGACTGTCGGGACGACCACCACGCACAGGACGCTGACAACGGCGGAGGCCAGGCCCCAGCCGCCGGAGACGTAGCCGCGGGCATACGCGACCACGGTGGCCAGGACCAGCAGGACAGCGCCCGCTTTGGCGGCGCCCGCCGCCCTGCACTCCGGGGCGCGCAGGCCGACCGTGAAGGCCACCACGATCAGCGCGGCCCCCGGCGGGCCGTGGGGGTAGCCGGTTGCGATGTAGGCGCCGAGGAGCAGGGCCTCGACGGCGAACAGCAGCAGGGAGAAGTGCCTGCGCAGCGGGAACAGGAACGTGGCGAGGCCGAGCAGCACGTAGGCCGTGCCGTCCAGCGGCCGGCTGGGTGGGACCTGCTCCCGCGCGGCGTGGCCTGACGCGCCGAGCATGATCGCGCCGACCGCCGCCGTCGGCACGATGTCGGCCACGACCACCACCGCCACCCGGCGCGCCCGCGCTGACGGGATGCGGTCGATCAGCATGGTCACCGCGGACCGCCGTGGCGCGGCGACCGCCGCGACCCCGTCGACGCCGCTCCACCGGCCGTGCGCACCGACGAGCCGGCCCAGCAGACCACTGATCCTGGCGCCGAAGCTGGCCGGCCAGGTCCCCTTCACCGCCTTCACGGTAGACGTCGGGAACGGCGAAACCATCCGTCGAGGCGCGTATCCGTTACTACTCGCTCTGACGTATCGCTCTGACCGGTCGCTGTGAGGTGGTCCCGTTGGCGCGTGGCCGGCGCGCCGGGCGGGCTAACGGCCTGCCGGGGCGCACCGTTCGAACCGCAGTCGCAGCCCCTCGGGGGTTGCGACCGCGTCGGCGAGGCGGGTCCCGCGGGGGAAGGCCGGCAGGATGACCACCGGCTCGGCGAAGACCGCGGTGTCCGCGGGCGTCATCAGCTCCCCGGGCAGGCGCTGGTTCCCCAGGACGATCTCGTCGGGCAGCAGGGCGAGCCGGCCGTCCCGCACCAGGGGGATGCCGATGATCCGGATCGGCAACGACCGGTTCCCCAGACCGATCTCCGTCCCGACGGACAGCCGCTCACCTCCGCCGTAGGTGATCTCCGTCCACCGGGTCCGGGGCGAGGGCGCGGTGTCCGAACCGGTTCCGAAGACCGGGCCGCAGGAGTCTCCGAACACCCCGGCATAGCCTCCGAACAGCGACATCAGCGCGTAGGCGGGGTCGTCCCAGGTGTTGCCCAGTGCGTCGCAGCCGCGCCGGAGCCGGCACAGCTCGCCGTAGGACGCGGTGGCACTGACGTCCAGCGGTGCCTGCCGCCCGGTCGCCGCGTGCAGCAGCGAGGGGAAGCCCGGCGGACGGACCCGCAGGGTTGTGCGCAGGGTTCCGAGCGGTCCGCTCACCGGGCGGCTCGTGCGGGCGGCGGTGAGGTTGGCGGTGAGGTTGGCGGCAAGCCGGTCCACCGCGGTGCCGGCGAGTGCGCCGCCGATCACGGCGAGCGCCGCGGCCGGTGACCTGCGGCCAGCCGGCCGTTCCGCCGTCCACCGACGGGTGGCCGCCCTGAGCCGGCCGACCGGTCCGAGCGGGCCGACCGGTCCGCGGGGGGTGTCCGGGTCACGGCCGATCTCTGGTGCGGGAAGGACAGTGGACGGGCGCGGTGGCCTGCTGGCTGGCGGCGGCATGGCAGCTCCTCGAGGTTCCGTGGCGGCAGCCAGGCGCTCGCGTCCGTCTGATCGTGCCCATCCCGGCGGTACCGGCGGCGGCCACCACTGCTGACCGCATGCCATCCGCCTGTGAGCTGGATACGAGACGACGATGAGCTACCTGTGTACCCCTGGTACGTCGCGGAACCGTGCGAAACCTCACGCCGACAGGTGCTCCCCCGGGCATCCTCCGCCTGGCATCCCCCGAAGGGACACCGCCGCGTGGTGGGGCGCTCCAGCGCCCGGAGGTCAGCGGCAGCCGACGATGCAGGTGGGCACCGGCACGTGCGGCAGCCGCAGGTCCAGAACGGGCTCCTGGCTGCCGCGCGGGCGGGTGGGCCGGGTCTGCGGGTGCGTCCCGCCCGGCCGCCCGTCCCTCGATCCGGTTGTGCCGGGTCCGCTGCCACCCGAGCCGCTGCCGGCCGTCCCGGTGACGCCGAGGGCGGCGGTGCCGGTCTCGCCGGCAGTGGACGGCCGCGGGGTGGTGCGCTTGCCGCTGGGCTCGGTGCTGGCGGTCGGCGTGGCGCCCCCGCCGGTCGCCGGGGTGGACGATGTCGCGGACGGGCGGCAGTCCGCCTCGGCTCCGCTGCCGCCTGGCCCGCAGACCTCGGCGACCGGTGATGCCCCGCCGGAGCCCTTCTGCCCGAGCAGAACCGCTACCAGTAGCACGATCACGGCCAGAGCGCCGAGTGCGAGCTGAACTCTGGGGACTGGTCGCGCGGAGCCGCGATGTGTGCTCAATCCGCTCCGTCCGTTCCGTGCGTGGCGGGCCTGGGTGCCGGCTGTTCCCGGTGCTCACACCGGGAACCCGACCGACGTACCACGGACACTACGGACATCGCGCAACAGTTACGACACCAGCCCTGGCGGCCCTCGGTCTCCGTCGCGCCTGCCGCCGCGCATCTCCGGCGAAACGCCGGGCGGGGCGTGGGGTCGGGAGTGGCTCCGCGCGGGGTGTGTCAGCCGACGGGCACGGTGGCGGCCTGCTCCGGCCGGTTCGCTTCCCTGCGGGCCGCCCGGCGGGCCTCGGCAGCCTGCTGCTTCTCCTCCTGGCGGGTGGCGAGCGCGTCGAGCCCCGCCACGAACGAGATGATCTCCCCCTGGGCCTTGGCGGCCTCGCCGGTCAGGCCTTCCAGTTCGGCGATCTTCCAGTGCCGGAGGATCGGGGCTACGACGTCGTCATGGTGGGTCCGCAGGTTGTAGATGCCGGCCTGCGCGATGTAGCGGGCCTTGCGGCCGAAGTCGCGGATGCCGGTACCGGGCATCTCGAACGTGACCAGCTCGTCCCGGATGACCGGGACCAGGCGGTCCGGAGCCAGTTCCAGCGCCGCCGCGACCAGGTTCCGGTAGAAGATCATGTGCAGGTTCTCGTCGGCAGCCACCCGGGCGAGCAGCTTCTCGGCGAACGGCTCGCCGGTGAAGCGGCCGGTGTTGCGGTGGCTGATCCGGGTCGCCAGTTCCTGGAACGACACATAGGTCATCGCCTCGAGCGGTGTCTTCGCCCCGGAGTCGTAGCCGCGCTGCATCTGGAGCATCCGGTCACGCTCGAGTGTCACCGGGTCGACCGCGCGGGTGACCAGGAGGTAGTCGCGCATCGCCATCGCGTGGCGGCCCTCCTCGGCGGTCCACCGGCCGACCCAGGTGCCCCATGCGCCGTCACGGCCGAAGGCGACGGCGATCTCTCGGTGGTAGCTGGGCAGGTTGTCCTCGGTGAGCAGGTTGACCTCGAAAGCCATCTGGGCCACTTCGGACAGCGCTGACTGCTCCGGTTCCCAGGGAGTCGCGTCGAAGTCGCGTCCCTGGCTCCATGGGACGTACTCGTGCGGCATCCACTCCGCGGCAATGCTGAGGTGCCGGTTCACGTTCGCCTCGGCGACGGGTTCAAGCTCGCGCAACAGGTCGATGTCCGTAGGTGATCCCATGGGTGAACTCTTGCATCGCACCCTGATGGGTGGCCATGGCCGTGCGGTGTGGAATCCTAGGACAATACTGTTCCGAGGGAACAGTTCTGCTCCGGATCCAGTGCTCGGCCAGGGAGCATCCCAGCGCTACGGGACAACTCCCGCGGCCGGGGTGCGTCTCAGCCGGCCACCGCGGGCCAGGCGGCGGCGTGAGGAACGCACAGCCCCAGTGGCGCCTCCGCCGGGCCGGGTGCATCCGGAGCGCCCGGTGTCTCCGGAGCGCCCGGCGCCTCCGGCGGGAGCCCGGCGCGCAGGTCACGCAGCGCTCCCAGGACCGCCGCCGGGCCGGCCGTACGGTCGACGACCAGCCACGGGGCCACCCAGCCTGACCGCGCGAGCGTCCGGTACACCTCGGCGCAGCGTTCCTGCAGGCCGTCGTCGCTTTCGAAGGTGTCCAGCGCGCGGGACGTGTCGGCCGCGGCCCGGGTACGCGCGCCGGCCCGCGCCGTCTCCACCGGGACGTCCAGGAGAACCTGCAGGTCCGGTCGGGGCAGCCGCAGGTCGGCGAGTTCCAGCTCGGCGATCCAGGACAGGAACCCGGCCCGCTCGTCGGGGGGGAGCCGGGCCGCTCCGTACGCGGCGTTCGAGGCCAGGTACCGGTCGACGATGAGGATGTCGTGCCCGGCGGCGCGGGCGGCCAGCTCGGGCAGCGCGTTCGCCCGGTCGAGTGCGAACAGCAGCGCGGTGGCGCGGGCCGAGCCGGCCAGCCCGGCGAGCCGCTCGTCGCCGTCGAGCATCGCGCGGACGGCGGTGCCCAGCGGCCCGGACGCATAGCGCGGGAACGAGAACGTGCCCACCGACCGGCCCTGGGCGGTGAGGTCCTGGACGAGGCGCGACGTCAGGGTGTGCTTTCCGGCGCCGTCGACGCCTTCGATGGCCACGAGCATCGCGCTGTGCTGCTGTTGGTTGTTTCTGGCGGCGGCTGGCACGGCAGCAGCCTAGTGCCGGGCACCGCGCTCAGTGGAGGGAATCCCGGGCGCGCGAGGTGGTGACGGCTGTCGTCTCGCGGCCCGGCTCGCTCAGGCGGTAGATCCGCCGGGCATTGCCGGCGCCGATGAGGTCGGCGACCCGGGCGGCGTCGGTCTCCGTCCAGTCGCCGTCCGCGATGCCCTCGCCGAGCACGGCGGACAGCGCGCGCCGGAACAGCAGCGCGCCGAGCAGGTACAGCTCGCCGAGCCCGAACGCGTCGGACGAGAAGAGGAACCTGCTGAACGGGACCAGTTCCAGCGCCTCGCCGAGCACCGCCGTGGCCCGCCGGCCGACGTTCTGCACCGCCAGCCCGACATCCATGTGCACGGTGGGGAGGAGCTGCGCGAGGTAGCCGGCCTCCCGGTGGTAGGGGTAGCAGTGCAGAAGCAGGATGGGCACGCCGGTCGGCGCCAGGGTGCGCAGCAGGCCGGTGAGCAGCAGTGGATTGCACCGCTGGAGGTCGAGGTCCGCGTCGCCGTAGCCGACGTGGATCTGGATGGGCAGGCCGGCGTCTGCGCCGGTCCAGATGAGGAAGGCGTGCAGCAGCGGGCTCGCCAGCCGGATGGGCGCGCCGCGGCGGATCATGGCGAGCCATTCGCGGGCCGCGGCGGTGACCTCGCGGTCGGTCGGCCGGGTGGCGGGCAGCGCGAGGCCGACGCGATAGGCGGCGACGGACTTGAGGCCCACGGTCGTCGGGCCCGCTCCGGCCAGCCGCTCGCGGATGGTGTCCGCGAAGTGGGTGACCCCGAGCTGGCCGGTCACGATGTCGACGGCGAGGGACTCGGCGAGCCGTTCGAGGCGCAGGATGTCGTGACCCGTCCCGCCGCCGGTGGTGCCGAGTTCGCTCGCGGACATGAGCGGTTCGGGCAGGTAGCCGGCGTCGACGCAGAACGCGCTGATGCCGGCGGCGCGCAGGAACCGTCGGTTGACCTCGTCGACGCCGAGCTCGCGGCGACGGGCGAGGTACTCCTCGGGTCCGCTCAGCGGTGGCAGGTCGAGGACGGGAGCGCACCAGCGCCGCACCGCGAACCCGATGTTGCTGTCGAACAGGGTCGTCCCCGCCGGTGTCGGCGCGTCGGACTCGGTGAGCATCCGCTCGAAGCCCGCCCGGTCGAGGTCGCGGGTGAGCAGCCCGTGGCAGTGATGGTCCACGAGGCGGAGGCTCTCCACACAGGGCAGCACCACATGATCGTGCCCGCTCCACGGCGTCGGCATGCCTGTCGTCGCACCTCCATCACTTTCCGTGACCAGGGTTGGGCGTCCGCCGCGCGCCGCGCCGCACGCCCAACCTGTGGATAACTTGTGGATGGTGGGGGCATTCCTGGGGACAACGGTCGCCGGGATCCCGATATGACCCTGCTCATAGCGGCTTTGCGGCACATCCCCCTGTGGATGAACGTGCCGTGTTTTTGGACGGCTCGCGCGAAAGGGCGGCGCTCGGAGTCTCGGCGTCGGCAGCGGGGAATCCCGCCGGCCTCGGCTTTCTGTGACAGACAGGTGACGGAAGGTGCTGTCATGATCGAAGGCATGCTGACCGAGGACGCCGGGGCCGAGCACGCCGGGGCCGGGGATGCCGGGGCCGGACTGGCGGCGCGCGGAGTCGTCGCGGTCGCCCTCACCTGGGTCGACAACGCCGGGCTGACCCGGGTGAAAGGCGTGCCACCGGGACGTCTGTCTCGCGCGGCGACCCACGGGGTCGGCGCCTCGCCCTCGTTCGACACGTTCCTGGTCGACGACAGCTCGATCATGGCCCGGTACGCGGGTGGACCCGTCGGGGACCTGCGCCTGCGGCCCGACCTGACCCGCCTCACCCGGCTGCACGCCCAGCCGGGCTGGGCCTGGGCCCCGGCCGACCGCTACGCGCTCACCGGCCGCCCGCATCCCCAGGACGCCCGCGCCTTCGCCCGTGCCCAGGTCGAGCGGCTGGGGCGCCGTGGCCTGCACGCCCTCGCCGGGTTCGAGATCGAGTGGACGGTGTCGTCGGCCGGGAGTGACGACTTCACCGCGGCCTGCTCGGGGCCCGCATACGGGATGGTCAGGGTCGTCGAACTGTCCGACTACCTGCGTGACCTGGTGGAGGCGCTGACCGCCCAGGGAGTCGAGCTGCTGCAGATCCATCCCGAGTACGCGGCCGGGCAGTTCGAGGTGTCGGTCGCGCCGGAGGACCCGGTCGGTGCGGCGGACACGTCCGTCCTGGTCCGGCAGACGGTGCGCGGTGTCGCGGCGCGGCACGGGCTGCGGGTCTCGTTCGCGCCCCAGGTCCTCGCCGGCAGTGTGGGCAACGGCGGCCACCTGCACCTCAGCCTGCACGGCGGCGTGCCCGGCGGTGGGTCTGGCAGTGCGCCCGGCGGCGGGCCGCTGATGGCGGGCGGGTCGGGGCCGTGCGGCCTGACGGCCGAGGGGGAGGCCTTCGTCGGCGGGGTGCTGCGGCACCTCCCGGCGCTGATGGCGCTCGGCGCGCCGAGTGTCACCTCCTACCTGCGGCTCGTGCCCTCGAACTGGGCCGGGGCATACGCCTGCTGGGGGCTCGAGAACCGGGAGGCGGCGATCCGGATGATCACAGGTGCGGCGGGTGAGTCCGGTGCGGCGAACGTCGAGGTGAAGTGCTTCGATCTCGCCGCCAATCCGTACCTGCTGGTCGGCGGGGTGCTTGCCGCCGGTATCGACGGCCTCACCGCGGCGGCGACACTGCCGGAGCCGTTCGACGGTGATCCGGCCTCCTGCACCGAAGCGGAGCTGGCTCGCCTGGGCGTCCGCCGTCTTCCGGTCGACCTCGGGGAGGCCGTGGCCGCCTTCGAGGCTGACGAGGTCCTGCGCGCCGCCCTCGGCGCCGAACTGCACGACACGATCGGCGCGGTACGCCGGGGCGAGATCGAGCTGTTCGCCGGCCTGGACCCGGGTGTGGTCGTCGACCGGGTCAGGTGGCTCTACTGACCGGTGTTACTGGACTGACCGGTGTTACTGGCCGGGTACGGAGCGTGTTACAGGTCGGGTACGGAGCGCCGTGCGGACGCGGCACCGTCGTTGTTGTTGGGTTGTGGCGTCTTCGTGCTTGCGCGGGGTAACACACCGGGACCGGGAGTGGGGGCATCCCGGGCACCGCAACGCAATATGTGTCACCAATCTTGGCGCACGGCGACGAAACCGTCGAAACTTGGCGGACTCCCTGGTCCGTGCGGGACGTTCCGGGGCCACTGGCGTGAGGAGCTGCGCGTGCGCAAGGTGCTTGTGGCAAACCGCAGTGAGATAGCGGTCCGGGTGTTCCGGGCCGCCCAGGAGCTGGGACTGCGCACGGTCGCCGTCTACACCCCCGAGGACGTGTCCGCGCTGCACCGGACGAAGGCATCCGAGGCCTACGAACTGTGCGAGCCGGGCCATCCGGTGCGCGGCTATCTCGACATCGAGGCGCTGCTGCGGGTCGCGAAGATCGCGGATGCGGACACGCTGCACCCCGGGTACGGCTTCCTGTCGGAGTCGGCGGTGCTGGCGGAGTCATGCGCGGCGGCTGGCGTGACGTTCGTCGGCCCGCCGCCTGCTGTTCTCCGTCTCACCGGGGACAAGGTCGCGGCACGCAACGCGGCGATCGCGGCGGGGCTGCCGGTGCTGCGGGCGTCCGACCCGCTGCCGGACGGCGAGGGATTCATCGAGGCGGCCGCGGAGGTCGGGTTCCCCCTGTTTGTCAAGGCGTCTGGCGGCGGCGGCGGGCGCGGGCTGCGTCGCGTGCTACGCCCGGAGGACCTGGCGGACGCCGTCGCGAGCGCGTCGCGCGAGGCGGCGGCGGCGTTCGGCGACGGCACGGTGTTCCTGGAGCAGGCGGTGGACCGGCCGCGGCACGTCGAGGTGCAGGTCCTCGCCGATGCCTACGGCAACGTGATCCACCTGTACGAGCGGGACTGCTCGGTGCAGCGTCGCCACCAGAAGGTCGTCGAGATCGCGCCCGCCCCCGCCCTGGCGGAGAGCGTCCGCGACGCGCTGTGCGCCGCGGCGGTGCGGTTCGCCCGCCATGTCGGGTACGTCAACGCCGGCACCGTCGAGTTCCTCGTCGGCCCGGACGGGGCGTTCACCTTCATGGAGATGAACCCGCGCATCCAGGTGGAGCACACGGTGACCGAGGAGGTCACCGGCGTCGACATCGTCGGCGCGCAGCTGCGGATCGCCGCCGGCGAGAGCCTTGACGACCTGAACCTCACCCAGGACGCCGTCTCCCTGCGGGGCACCGCGATCCAGTGCCGGGTGACGACCGAGGACCCGTCGGACGGTTTCCGCCCCGACACCGGGACGATCACCTTCTACCAGTCGCCCGGCGGGCCGGGCGTGCGGCTGGACGGCGCGACGTACCCGGGCGCGGAGGTCAGCCCCTACTTCGACTCGCTGCTGGTGAAGCTGACCGCGCGCGGCGCCACCCTGGAGAAGGCGTCGCGGCGGGCCCGCCGCGCGCTCAGGGAGTTCCGGGTGCGCGGGGTGCGCACCAACATCGAGTTCCTGACGAAACTGCTGGCCGATCCGGCCTTCCTCGCCGGCGGGGTGACGACGTCCTTCATCGACGAGCGCCCCGGCCTGCTGAGCGCCGTCGATGACGGGGACGCGACCAGCCGCATGCTGGCCCGCCTCGCCGAGAGCACCGTCAACGGGCACGCCCGTCCCACCGGGGTCGCCCTGACCGAGCCGCGCACCATGCTCCCGCCGCTGAACCTGACGGCCGGGGAGCCGGCCGCCGGATCACGGCAGCGCCTGCTCGAACTCGGTCCGGCCGGCTGGGCCGCCGACCTGCGGGGACGCACCGCGCTGGCGGTCACCGACACCACCCTGCGCGACGCGCACCAGTCGCTGCTGGCGACCCGGCTGCGCAGCTTCGACATCCTCGCCGCGGCGCCGGCGTTCGCCGCGCTCACCCCGAACCTGCTGAGCCTCGAGTGCTGGGGCGGCGCGACCTACGACGTGGCGCTGCGGTTCCTCGCCGAGGACCCGTGGGAGCGCCTCGCCGCGGTCCGCGCGGCCGTGCCGAACATCTGCCTGCAGATGCTGCTGCGCGGCCGCAACGCCGTCGGCTACACCCCCTACCCGGACGACGTCGTGCGCGCGTTCGTCTCCGAGGCGGCGGCGAACGGCCTGGACATCTTCCGGATCTTCGACGCGCTCAACGACATGGAGCAGATGCGCCCGGCGATTGACGCCGTCCTGGAGACCGGGACGGCGATCGCCGAGGGCACCCTGTGCTACACCGGCGACCTCACCGATCCCGGCGAGCAGATCTACACCCTCGACTACTACCTGCGCCTCGCCGACCAGCTCGTCGACGCCGGCGTCCACGTGCTGGCCATCAAGGACATGGCCGGCCTGCTGCGCCCGGCCGCCGCGAGCCGGCTGGTCACCGCGCTGCGGGAGCGCTTCGACCTGCCCGTCCACCTGCACACCCATGACACCGCCGGGGGCCAGCTCGCCACCCTCATCGCGGCGAACGAGGCCGGGGTCGACGCCGTCGACGCCGCCGCCGCGCCGATGTCCGGCGGAACCAGCCAGCCAAACCTGTCCGCTCTCGTCGCCGCCACCGACCACACCGAGCGCGCCACCGGCATCCCGCTGGCCGCCCTGTCGTCGATGGAGGCGTACTGGGAGGCAGTCCGCGACCTCTACTCGCCGTTCGAGGCCGGGCTGCGCGCCCCCACCGGGGCCGTCTACCGGCACGAGATCCCCGGCGGTCAGCTCACCAACCTGCGCCAGCAGGCCATCTCCCTCGGCCTCGGTGACCGCTGGACCCAGGTCACCGAGTGCTACGCCGTCGCCAACGACCTGCTCGGCAAGCCGATCAAGGTCACGCCGACCAGCAAGGTCGTCGGCGACCTCGCGCTGTTCATCGCCGGCGGCTCGGTGGACGTCGACCGGCTGCGCGACCATCCCGAGGAGTACGACCTGCCCGCCAGCGTGCTGGGCTACCTCGCCGGGGAACTCGGCACGCCGCCCGCCGGCTTCGCCGAGCCGTTCCGGGAGCGGGCCCTCGCCGGGCGCCGCCCCGAGCCCCCGGCGGCCACCCTCGCCCCTGACGACGCCGCCGCACTCGCCGCACCGGGCGCCGACCGTCGCGCGGCCCTGTCGCGGCTGCTGTTCCCCGGCCCCTGGAAGGACTACCAGCAGGCTGTCGCCACCTACGGCAACTCGTCGGTGATCCCCACCGAGGCGTTCCTGTTCGGTCTGCAGCCAGGACGTCCCGTCAGCGTCTTCCTCGAACCGGGCGTCGAGATCATCGTCACCCTGGAGACCATCGGCGAGGCCGACGACGCCGGCATGCGCACCCTCTACCTCCGCGTCAACGGCCAGCCGCGGCCGGTGCGGGTCCGCGACACCTCCATCAAGGCGACGACCACCGCCGCCCGCCGGGCCGACCCCACCGACCCGGCGCAGGTCGGTGCCGGCCTGCCCGGCATCGTCACCCTCACCGTCGCCGTCGGCGACACCGTCGAGAAGGGCCAGAAGCTGGCCGTGATCGAGGCGATGAAGATGGAGGCGGCGGTCACCAGCCCCGCCGCCGGGACGGTCGCCGAGATCGTGCGCGCGAACGGCGAGTCGGTGGAGGTCGGCGACCTGCTCCTCATCCTGCGCCCCTGACCGCGGCCGCGCCCCTGACCGCGGCCGCACTCCTGACCGTGGCCGCACTCCTGACCGTGGACGGCGGCTGCCGGCCAGGCTGACCAGCTGGTCAGCCTGGCCGGCAGCCGCCCTCGGGCTCAGCGGCCGGCGGTGTGCCTGACACCGGCGTCCCGCCCGTACCGGCCCAGCCGGGACGGGTGGAACACCCAGGCGCGCAGCAGCAGGAAGCGGACGACGGTCGAGGCGAGGTTCGCCAGGACGAGCACGCTGACCTCCGGCAGGCGACCAGGGTGCTGGCTCGCCGCGTGCAGGGCGGCCAGCGAGCCGCTGGTCAGCGCCAGGCCGATCGCGAAGACGAACAGGCCCTGCAGGTGGTGCCGGCCGGCGTCGTCACGGCCGCTGACCCCGAACGTGAGCCGCCGGTTCGCGGCGGTGTTCGCCACCGCGGTCACCAGCAGCGCGACGAGGTTCGCCGCCTGCGCACCGGCCACCCCGCGGAGCAGGACGAACAGCACCAGGTACGCCAGCGTGCTGGCGACACCCACCCCGGCGAAGCGCAGCAGCTGCCTGGTCAGCCCCGCGGGCACCCCGAGGACCCCTGCCGCCGCCGCCCCGTTCCCTTTCCCGTTCACAGTCCTGTCCCCACGGTCCGTCCCCTCGCTCATGCTGGTCCCGGGCAGGGGAGCGCGGCCGAACTCGCGGCGCAGCTGGTTGAGGGGCAGCGCGCCCGTGCCGAGCGCGCGGGCGAGGCGCGCGACACCTTGGAGATCGGCCATCGCGGTCGCGAGGACGTCCACCCTGCTGTCGGGGTCGTCGATCCAGTCCACCGGCACCTCGTGGATGCGCAGACCGCTGCGCTGGGCGATGACCAGCATCTCGGTGTCGAAGAACCATGCGCCGTCCTGGACGAGTGGCAGCAGGCTGGCGGCGACATCGGCCCGGATGGCCTTGAAGCCGCACTGCGCGTCGGTGAACCGGACGGCCAGCGTGCCGCGCAGCAGCAGGTTGTAGCAGCGGGAGATCACCTCGCGCCGGGGGCCCCGCACGACCCGGGAGGAGCGGGACAGCCGGGTTCCGATCGCCAGATCCGAATGCCCGGAGATCAGCGGCGCGACCAGGGGAAGCAACGCGGCCAGGTCGGTCGAGAGGTCGACGTCCATATAGGCCAGGACGGGTGCGGTCGAGACGCCCCAGGCCGCGCGCAGCGCCCGGCCGCGGCCCTTGGCCTCGAGATGGATGACCGAGACCTCGGCGATCTCCCGCACCAGCTCCTGCGCGACCGCCAGCGTCGTGTCGGTGCTGGCATTGTCCGCGACGGTGATCTGGAAAGGGTAGGGAAACGTGGCCCGCAGATGGGCGTGCAGTCCGCGGATGCACGGTGCCAGGTCTTTTTCCTCGTTGTACACCGGAATGACGACGTCGAGCACCGGGTGATCCATGCAGGTCTGTTCGTTTCGGGGCCTGGAAAGCGGGTCGGTGGTGGTCGTCGACACGATTCTCCTCGCCGGGTCCGTGGTGCGTGTGGGAGTCTCGCCGTTCCCGCCGTTCCCGCCGTTCCCGCTGCTCCGGCTGCTCCGGCCGGGTGGTGCTGTCGGGGTGGTCGTGGCGGTCAGGCCGGTCGTTCCGGCGCCGCTGGTCCAGGCGTCCGTGGTCATGTACTTCACCATTCGGCCGCGGACTGTGCCGGCAGTGTGCCGGCGCTGTGCCTTTGCTGTGAGCTTCACGTCGCCGCCTCGCGCAGGAAGAAACGAAAAGGGGAGGGCAGGAGCACGTGCGGTGCGCGCCGAATCAGGTGCTCGAGGTGCCTGCCGATGTCCCTGTCGAGGTCGTGGACGTCGCCGCGGTCAGGTCGTAGAGGGTGACGTTGTCGACGGTGGTCGCGGTGAAGTTCTCCTGAACCCAGGCAGCGATCTCTCCGGACGCGGAGCTTCCGCCGTTCTGCCCGCCGAAACCGCCGCCACCGATGAAGTAGTGGATGCGGCCGTCCACCACGTACTGCTGGAACTGCTCCAGGGCCGGGGACGGGTCGCTGCCGTTGAAGCCACCGATCGCCATCACCGGATCGCCGGTGGCGAGCTGGTAGCCGGCCGCGTTGTTCGACCCGACCGAGGCAGCCACCCAGGTGTACGACGAGGCGTTCTCCTCGAGCATGGCGACGACCTCGTCGCTGGGATCGCCGGCCCCGAGCAGACCGCCCATCCCACCACCACCACCGCCACCGCCCGGCCCGGTGCCACCCGGAGCCGCCGTGCCGCCCGGAACCGCCGTGCCGCCCGGCTGGCCCGGGACCTGCTGGCCTCCTGCGCCGACCCCGCCGCCCTGACCCGTGGTGCCAGGGCTGGTGGTGCCGCCCGGGCCGCCGAAGATCATCAGTCGGCCGCCGGGCCCGCCTCCGCCCGGCCCACCGAGACCGCCGCCGTCCGGTCCTGCCGACGGGATGGAGCCGGTGTGCGGGACGGCAGCCGTCGCCACCGAGTAGCCCAGCGGTCCGAGCAGGGCCGCGACCAGCGCCGCGGCCGTGACCACCAGCCGCGCCGGCCGGGGGAGCCAGGCGAGGACGATGAACAGCAGCGCCGCGGCGAAGCCGGCGATCAGAACCGTCCACCGGATCCAGGGGTGCCAGTCGGACGTCCGGTTCAGCAGGATGAAGGACCAGATCGTGGTCAGGGCCAGGGCACCGGCCAGGGTGGCCGCGGCGGCGGGGTGTGCCCGTCGGCGCCACAGCGCGGCGCTGCCCATTCCGACGAGCGCGCCGATGGCCGGCGCGAGGGCCACCGTGTAGTAGGGGTGGAAGATCCCCTTCATCTGGCTGAAGACGATGCCGGTGACCAGAAGCCAGCCACCCCAGAGCGCGAACGCGGCCCGACCCGGATCGGTGCGCGGCACCCGCCTCGTCACCCACAGGCCGGCGACCAGCAGCACCAGCGCGGTCGGAATCAGCCAGGAGACCTGCGTGCCCACCTCGGATCCGAACATCCGGCCCCAGCCGGTGGAGCCCCACATGCCGCCGCCACCGCCCGGTCCGCCGGCACCGCCACCACCGCCGACACTCCCGGTCTCGTTGCCGGTCAGCCTCCCCAGCCCGTTGTAGCCCAGGGTGAGCTCGAGGAGGCTGTTGTGCTGCGACCCGCCGATGTACGGGCGGGACGACTCCGGAACGAGCTCGACGATCGCGATGAAGATCCCGGCCGGGACGACCAGGCCGAGCGTGCCGGCGCCGACCTGCCACAGCCGCCGGGTGAAACGGGTGGGCGCGACGGCCAGGTAGACCAGCGCCAGCACCGGAACGATCAGCAGAGCCTGCAGCATCTTGGTCAGGAAGCCGAAGCTGATGAACACACCGGCCCACAGCAGCCAGCGGGTGCTCGCGGTCTCGAGAGCCCGCAGCGCCGCGTAGGCGGCGGAGACCATCAGCAGGACGAGCAGCGCATCCGGATTGTTGAACCGGAACATCAGGGTGGCGACCGGGGTCAGTGCGAGGACCGCGCCAGCGAGCAGCGCCGCGCCCGCGGGGAACGCCCGGCGCACGGTCAGATAGAGCATCCCGACCGAGGCGACGCCCATCAGCGCCTCCGGGACGAGGATGCTCCATGAGTTCACCCCGAAGATGCGCGCCGACAGCGCCATCACCCACATCGCGGCCGGGGGCTTGTCGACGGTGATGGAGTTCCCCGCGTCCGACGACGCGTAGAACATCGCCTTCCAGCTCACCGAGCCGGCCTGTGCCGATGCCGAGTAGAAGGCGTTCGCCCAGCCCGAGGCACCGAGATCCCACAGGTAGAGCACGGCCGTCGCGACAAGCAGCCCGACCAGCGCTGGCCGTACCCAGCGAGGGTCCTCCGGCCGCCCCCGGACCAGCCGGGCCGGCCGGGCCAGCGGCCCCCCGCGCTCCGCCCGCCGATCACCGCGGGACGGCGTATCCGCCACGCCGTGCCGCCGCCCCGGCCCCGGCACCGGCCCGTCGAGGCCCCTGGTAGCTGAGGGAGGCCGCCGGTCGGGCTGACGGACATCCGGCATGGTGGCCTGGCTCGCCCACAGGTAGGGGGGGCGGCCGGTCGGAGGCGGCTGCGTCGGTGAGGTCGGCATACGGATCAGCCTTGGATCCGGAGCTGTCCCGGTCGTGTGCCCGGCCTGTGCCTCAGCTGTGAGAGTGCGGGCCCCCGCGCGGAACGGGGATGTCGCCGGCGGCATCTCCCACCGCTCCGGCCCTTCCGGCGTGGCAGGCCGTCGTGGAGCCGTCGCCGAGGGCGATCACCGGCTCCGGCTCCGCCCGGTGGCGCGGGCCGTCCGCCGCGGCCATCGGGAGGATCACCGTGAACACCGTCTGACCAGGCCTGCTGGCGACGTCCACCCGACCGCCGTGCGCCTCCACCACCGCCGCCACGATGGACAGGCCCAGTCCGGTGCTGCCAGCGGCCCGGGAACGGGAGCTGTCGCCCCGGGCGAACCGTTCGAACACCCGGGGGAGCAGGTCAGGGGGGATGCCGGGGCCGTCGTCGATCACCTGCAGCACGGCGCGGCAGCCGAGCGGGGCGAGCATGCCCGGGGAGCCGGCCACCACCCGGGCGGCGGGGAGTACCTGAGTCGTCAGCCGGGCCGTGACCGCGGTACCCGACGGGGTGTGGGCGCGGGCGTTGGCCAGCAGGTTCGCGAGCACCTGGTGCAGGCGTGCCGGATCTCCGACGGTCGTCACCGGCTCGTCGGGCAGGTCGAGCTGGAACCGGTGGGTGGGCGCGGCGACATGGGCGTCGCTGACGGCGTCCACCACGAGCCGTGACAGGTCGACGGCCTCGCGGTCCAGCGGCCGGCCGGAGTCGAGGCGGGCGAGCAGCAGCAGGTCGGAGACGAGTGTCGTCATTCGTGCGCTCTCGGACTCGACGCGTGCCATGGCGTACACGACGTCGGGTGGGACGGCGTCGCGGGTGCGGCGGGTGAGCTGTGCGTACCCGCTGATCGCGGCGAGCGGCGTCCGCAGCTCGTGGCTGGCGTCCGCGAGGAACTGGCGCATCCTCGTCTCGGTGGCGTGCCGCGCGGCGAAGGCCGCTCCGATATGGCCGAGCATCTGGTCGAGGGCCGCGCCAACCTGCCCGACCTCGGTGCGCGGGTCGGTGTCGACGTCCGGTTCGAGCGCGGGGAGGTCGACGGCCCCACGGTGGAGCGGGAGTTTCGCCACCCGCGCCGCGGCGGCCGCCACCCGGCTGAGGGGACGCAGCGTCACTCGGATGATCGCCGCGCCGGCGACTGCCGCGGCGAGCACACCCAGCGCCGCGACACCGGCGCCGATCCCGGCCGTCCTGGTCAGGGTCGAGCTGAGCTCGTTCATCGGCAGGCCGGTGACGAGGATGGCCCGCCCGTCCGGCTCGGGCCGGGCGATCAGGCGGTAGTCGCCGTGACCGTCGATCGCGTAGGTGTGCGGCTGACCGTCGAGCGGGACCCGCGCCACCGTGGCGAGAACCTCGCCGGAGAGCGTGGTCAGCGACGATCCGTCACCGATGATCGCGGCGGTGACCCCGCTGATCAGGACGGCGACGTCCTGATCGACGGCGGCGGGTGGGGCCTCGGGCCCGGTGGCCGGCACGGGTATGGGATGCCGCAGCTCCAGGATCGCGCCGAGGGTCCCGGGCGACTGGCCGCGGCCGAGGGCCAGGTCGAGGCGCTGGCTCGCCGTCAGCGTGGACGGATCGAGTTCCGGCCTGAGCACGTCGGCGCTGCTCCCGGGGCCGCCGACGTAGCCCGGCCGCATTCCCGCCGGGGGCAGCAGCAGCACCCCGACCTGGCGCCCACTCGCGCCCCTCAACCGGTCGTCGAGCTGCTCGACGAGCACACCGCGCAGCGCGACCACCGTCACGAGGACGATCACCGCGGACATGACGGCGAGCAGCGCGAGGAGCAGCGCGAGGAGCCTGGTCCGCAGCGACCACCCGGCCGGGCCGCGCCACCGCTCCGCCATGGTGGGGCGACTCAGACCGCCGGGCGCAGCACGTAGCCGGCCCCGCGCATGGTGTGGATCATGGGAGGGTGGCCGGTGTCGATCTTCCGGCGCAGGTAGGAGACATACAGCTCGACGACGTTCACCTGGCCGCCGAAGTCGTAGTTCCAGACGCGGTCGAGGATCTGCGCCTTGCTCAGTACCCTCCGCGGGTTGCGCATGAAGAAACGCAGCAGCTCGAACTCGGTCGCCGTCAGCCGCACCTCGTGCCCGCCCCGGGTGACCTCCCGGCTGTCCTCGTTCATGACGAGGTCGCCGACGACGAGGACCGCCTCCTCCGGCGCCGTGGCGCGATGCAGCCTGCGGAGGAGGCCACGCAGCCGGGCGACCAGCTCCTCCAGGCTGAACGGCTTGGTGACGTAGTCGTCGCCGCCGGCGGTCAGGCCGGCCACCCTGTCCTCGACGGCGTCACGGGCGGTGAGGAACAGCACCGGGACGTCGGGGCGCTCCGCGCGCAGCCTGCGCAGGACGTCCAGGCCGTCCATGTCCGGCAGCATCATGTCGAGGACGACCGCGTCCGGGCGGAACCCACGGGCGACCTGCAGTGCTTCGCGCCCGTCCGGTGCCGTGCGGACCTCCCAGCCCTCGTAGCGCAGGGCCATCGACAGCAGCTCCGACAGCGTGTTCTCGTCATCGACGACAAGGATGCGGGGGCTCGTCGGCTGCATGGAGTCAGGATGAGACCGTTTCCTGTGGGTTCTCTGAAGATCTCCTGTGTGCTCGCTGTGTCCTGGACGCCGCCGGGCGGCATCACGGACATTTCTGTCACCAGCGGTGATCACACATGGGATACCCAGCGCCGGCACAGGTTGCGCACAGCTTCGCGGTGAACGCTCCTCCCCGACGGCGCGGCGACCGACCAGCCGGGACGAGGAGAACGGACATGAGTCACGTCGGGCCCACCGACCCGCCCACGTCCCCGCCATCGAGCGGCGCAGCCCCCGGCGGCCCGCCGCCGCCGTCGCCAGCCTGGCCCGGCCTGGCAGCCCCTCCCGGCCTGACACCCCCGCCCGGCCCGGAGCCAACCCCGACCCTGGTCCCGCCCGCGGCCGCTCCGGCGGCCGCTGCCGGCGGGGCCCGGCACTGGGGTCTGGGCCGGACGGCCGTGGTCGGTACCGCCGCGCTCGCCCTGGCTGTCGGCGCGGCAGCCGCGGTCAACGCGAGCAGCCTCGGTGACGGGCAGGGCGGCGGCGGTCCGGGTGGCCTGCGCGGCATAGGAGGGCCGCTCCAGGCCGGCTCCCCCCTGAGTACCGGGACGGGCGCCGGCGTCTCCGGCGCGCTGCACGGGGAGTTCGTCACCAGTGACGGTTCCGGCGGCTATCAGACCGTCCGCACCCAGTCCGGCGAGGTCTCGGCGGTGAACGCCGCGTCCGTGACGGTGCGCAGCCCGGACGACTTCACCGCCACCTACACCGTCACCGGTGACACCGTCGTCGGCGCTGGCTCCAGCTTGGCGGCCGGGGGGATCGACGACATCGATGTCGGCGACACCGTCAGCGTGACCGCGAACGTGGCAGACGGAGCATCCGCCAGCTCGACCGCGACCGCCACCGTGATCATCGAGGGTGCCGCCGACGGCCAGGCGGCGGCCGGCGGCGGCACCGGCCAGGGCCGGTTCGGCGGCCAGGGTCAGCCGGGTGGCGCCCCGACCGGTGGCTTCCCGGGGCGGTTCAGCCGGCGTTCCGAGAGGGACGTCGACTTCACAGTGCGTGCCGTCCGGTCGGGCTCCGCCACGATCGGCGCCCGAGTCCGCTCGGCCGCGTCGCCGTCATCGCATTGACTCGGCCCACCGCACCCTCGTTTGCCGGACCCCGGCGGCTGGGGTCGTCCCTCATTCCTCTACTCGTCGTTCCCGCCCGCGGGGTCGTGGCGAGGACGGTGCGGCCGGTGGCCCGGAGACGAAGTCGAACGCTTTGGCGAGCAGGCTGGTCCAGTCGTCGAGCATTCCGGCTGGCACGGCCGCCCATTCTCGGAAGGTCCGCCCGGCGGGGGCGAAGGGTTCGGCGGTGCCGTCGGCGAAGAGTTCCTGGACCTTGCTGGCGGGCAGTTTGACGAGCAGCCGGCCGGTCCGGGTGTCGTAGGAGGCGAAGAAGGCTCCGTCGGTCCGTAGCAGGGCAGGCCCGTCATCGTCGACCTGCTGACCCCGGGGCGTGCCAGCAGCGGTTCGGTGAGGCGCTGGTAGTTGTCGCTACCTAGTGTCGTGTCTGGGGGGCCGGATTGGATTCACCGTCCGGCCAGTTCGGCTGGGGTGGGTACGCGCTGGTCGATGTATGGGTCGGGTCCGGGGTCGCTACCGATGGCGGTGGTGGCGAGCCGAGCGAGGTAGTGGGTCCAACCGCCACTGTGGGCGTCGGCCATGGGACCTGCGAGGCCGTGGTGGACCAGGCGCAGCCGGGTCCCGCCGGGGGCGGCGGCGAGGTCTATCTCGACGGTCGTCGACCGAGGCGGGACGTGGACCTCGGCGCGTTCCCAGCCGTAGGTGAACACCAGCCGCCGGGGTGGGACGGCTTCGATGACCTGTCCGGTGCACACGTCGCCGTTGGCGTGCCGCCAGCGCACGACCCCGCCGGGCCGGGGGTCGATCTCGGCTTCGTCGGCGAGCCAGCGGACCAGTAGCGCCGGGTCGGTGAGCAGCTCGTAGACGAGGGCGACGGGCGCGTCGATCGTGATCTCCTTGACGACGAGTTTCACGCCGTGTCCCGCTGCGGGGTCCGCTCGGCGGCCATGGTCTCGGCGGTGGCTTTCAGCGCGGCGAGGCGGCCGTCCCAGAACTCGTCGAGGACGGCGCGGACCTCGCGCAAACGGGCGTGGTCGAGTTGGTAGAGGCGGGTGGTTTTCTCGGCTCGGACTGTGAGCAGGCCGGCTTCGCGTAGGACCTTGAGGTGGCGGCTGGCGTCGGGTCCGGATGTCCCGGCGGCCTCTGCAAGTTCGGTGGCCGTGCGTTCGCCGTCGAGCACGAGCCGGAGCATCGCCCGGCGGCGGGTGTGAGCCAGGGCGCGTAGCGCGGCGTCGACGTGGCCCGCCTCGGTCACCGGGTCGGCCGGGCTGGTTGCGGTCACGGCTGGCGGCCCATCGCGCCGAGCAGCTGGTCCTGCAACGGGGCCTCGCTCGGCACCGCGACCGGCGGGCCGATCAGACCGGCCCGCCGGCCGCGTTCGGGCATCTCGGGGATGAACATGTCCCAGCAGGCTCGGACCAGGTCGGGGTCGAGGTGGGTATCCTGCCCCGTGGCGGTGGCGAGGTCCCAGCTGTGGACCAGGACGTCCATGAACGTGCCGGCCAGCGCCTCGCCGACGCTCCACTCGAACCCCAGCGGCGACATGCAGCGGCGCTCCGTCACGCCCGGCTGCGCCACCGCGTCGAGCACTGCGGCGACACCCGTGGCGAACCGGTCCGTGCCGGCCCGGACGGGCGGCTCGCCAGGCTGGCTGCCGGTGGCAGCGGCCAGTAGGTAGCCGGTGCCGCCGACGAGGTGGTCGACCACGTCCTGCACGGTCCACTTTGCGCACGGCGTCGGCCCGGTCAGGTGTTCCGGCCGCACTCCCGTCATGATCTTCGCGGCGTGGATGCCGGCCTGGCGGTACAGGTCTACAGCGGCGGTCGTCGTCACACCCATCTCCTTCACATAATTGTTATATAACAAATATCGCAATCATGGCGGGTGTGCAAGCGTCATCCCGCAACTGGCACGGTGAGGTTCGGCGCGACCACCGGGCGGTGCGGTCGCGCCGCCTGCGGCGGCCCCGCGCAGCGCCTGTCCGGTCAGTCCGCGGCGTCGGTGGGTGAGCTCGGCTGGCCAAGGCAAGCGGCCCGCAGTGCGAGATAGCGCTGCTCGGGCAGGCTCGCGGTCTTCCGCGCCGCCCGCAGGTAGTACTCGCGCGCCGCAGCCCGGTCGCCGGCACGTTCGAGCAGGTGCGCCCGTACCGCGTCCACGCGGTGGGTGTTCGCCGTCCGCTGGTCGCTGTCGAGGGTGCCGAGCAGCGCGAGCCCGGCCCTCGGGCCGTGCGCCATGGCCAGCGCGACCGCGCGACTGAGGGTGACCAGCGGTCCGGGTGCCACCTGGGTGAGTACGTCGTAGAGCGCGAGGATCTGCGGCCAGTCGGTCTCCTCGGCGGTCAGGGCCTCGTCGTGGACCGCTGCGACCGCGGCCTGGAGCTGATAGGGCCCGACCGGGCCCCTGCCCAGGGTCCGGGTGAGCAACGCCTGGCCTTCGGCGATCGCGGCGGTGTCCCACAGCTCTCGGCGCTGGTCGGCGAGTGGCACGATCGAGCCGTCCGCGTCGGTCCTGGCCGCCCGCCGAGCGTCGGTGAGCAGCATGAGCGCGAGCAGCCCGGCTACCTCGCCCTCCCCGGGCAGCAGCCGGTGCAGCAGGCGCGTCAGCCGAACGGCCTCGGCGGTCAGATCAGCCCGGTTCAGCTCCGGTCCCGAGCTGGCGGTGTACCCCTCGTTGAACACCAAGTACAGCACGTGCAGCACCACGCCGAGCCGCTCAGACCAGGCCGGCTGCGGCGGCAGCTCGAACCGGGCCCCAGCGCTCCTGATCCGCTGCTTAGCCCGCGTGACACGCTTGGCCATCGCCGCCTCGGGGACCAGGAACGCCGAAGCGACCTGCGCGGTCGTCAGGCCGCCGACCGCCCGCAAGGTGAGCGCGAGCTGCGACGGCGGCGACAGCGCGGGATGGCAGCACAGGAACAGCAGCACCAGCGTGTCGTCATGCTCAGCGGCTTCAGCGTGGGCGGGCTGACGCCCCGCCGGGTCCAGCGCCACCGCGCTCGCCTCGCGGCGGCGACGGGCGCTCTCACCCCGCCACCCGTCGACCAGCGACCGGACCGCCACGGTCAGCAACCAGGCGCGGGGCCGGTCGGGCACTCCCTCGGCCGGCCACCGCACCGCCGCCGCGAGCAGTGCCTCCTGCACGGCGTCCTCGCACGCGTCGAACTGGCCGTGCCGGCGCACCAGCGTGCCGAGGACCCGCGGCGCGAGGTCGCGCAGCAGGTCCTCGATCCGCCGGTCCGCACTCACCGCGCCGACGACCACCCCAGTCCGACCGGATTCCTCACAACTCTGACGACATGTCCATAACCCGCCGGACCTCCATCGGGTACTCGGTGTACGCAACCACCTGGGACGCGATCTCCAACGCCCGCTCCTCGCTCACCTCGGCAAGCCAGTAGCCCGCCAGCGACTCCTTCACCTCGGCGAACGGCCCGTCCGTCGGCAGCGGCGCACCGTCACGAAAGCGCACCGTCGTGGCCAGGCTCGGGTCCAACAGCCTTTCACTGGCCACCAGCTCACCAGCCTCCCGCAACTCGCCGTCGAGCTTCATCAACAGCTCGTGCATGCCCGCGATCCACTCCGGAGTCCGCGTCTCGGTCGCAGCGCCCAGACCCGCAAACATCATGATCATGTATTTCATCTTTCGGTCCTTTCGTCCGGCGCCCGGCCGGGCGCCTACCCCTTTGGTCGGAGCAGGACACCGGATCTGGACGTGCCCGGGTGCTTCCCCTGTTCGGCCACCCCCCGGGCCTGGCCGCCGTCTACGCCTGGGGGCCGGCGGCCGGACTCGACGTCGGCGTGGACGCCCATGTTGACGTGCTCGCCGCCGCCGCCGCCGCCACCACCGCCGCGCTGGCGCTGCTCGCCCGAGCACGGACCAGGCCGACCGACCGACAGGGCGGGAGCCCCCGCCGTGGCCGGTCCCCCGGCGGGCGGCGTCGGCGCGGGCGACCGGGAACGAGACGACGCGCGGACGTTCCGGTCACATCCGCCGCGGCGGGCCGCGGTCGCGGTCGGGACACTGCTGGGAGCCGCCTGGCGGTCAAGCTCTACCCCGCGCCCCTGCTGCCCGCCGCCGCGCGGCGCCGCCCCGTCGTCCTCGACGTGGCAGCCGCGGTCATCGGCCTGTCCTACCTGCCGCATGTCGCCGTGGTCGGCACCGACGTGCTGGGATTCCTGCCCCAGTACCTGTCGGTCGAGGGCTACGGGGAAGGACACCGTTTCCTGCCGCTCGGCCTGGTGGGCCTGACCGGGACGGCGACGAAGACGGCCGCCGCACTGATGATCGCCGCGGCGGCCCTCGCGGTGTGGCGCACCGACCCGACCCGGATACCCGTGGAACGCGCAACCCTGCGGCTGGTCGGGACGGCCTTAGGAAGATCCGCACGTATGCCGATGTGGCGCGGTCCGCCGTCCAGGTCGTCGAGCCTGTGCAAAGGTGACCAGCATCTCCTCGTCCTCACGCTCCAGCCCTCAATGGTTCAGCCGCCTTCGCGTACAGATGCGAGAACTCGGCGCAGGTCGACTGCGAACGGGGGTAGTTGCTCTCTGGCCGCGGTGTGCAGTATCTCGAGGTCGACGGACCCGTAGCCGTGGACGATCCGGTTACCTAGCCGGACAGGCTGCTTCCAGGCGATGTCGGGAAAGCTCTTGGTGATCCCGTCGGTGAGTTTCTGCGCCTGATCGGCCGCTTCGATCATCTCGCTGAGAAGGAGGACGTCACGCCGCATAGACGGGCCGTGCCTCAGCCAGGACGGACGAGCGGAGCAGCGGGTGGAGCCCGCGGACGGAGACCAGGTCGACGGGCCGTCCGAACAGGTCGGTGAGGTCATCGGCGAGCTGTTCGATGTTCCAGCCCAGACGCCGGCCCGGCGCAAGGGTGTACAGGATGTCGATGTCGCTGTCTGCGGTCGCGGTGCCGCGCCCTTGTGAGCCGAACAACTGGAGTTCCACGATCCCGTAATGAGCGCAGATCTCGGCCAGGCGCGCCCCGTCGATCTCTACTCCTGCGATGGACCCCACTGGTCAAGGGTAGCCGCGGGGAGCTCGACGTCCAGGACGTGATAACTCCGAGTGGAGGCGCCCACGGGGCGACTCGAGCTCTGGTTTGCCTGGCGCCAGCAGCGGACCCGGCCAGCGGCGTGCGGGACCGGGCCGCACCCGGCATCCCGAGGCATGCTGATCATTCGGCAGCCGTAGCCGATGCTTCGGTCGCGGACGTACGGCGGCGCGGGCGCGCGGTTCCGCTAATAGACGCCCTGTTCGTACGATGGGGGATGATGATCACGGGTCCGGGGGTGGTGGGGTGGTGGTTCGGGTTGTGCTCGGTTCTGTCCACGGGGCACTATCCTCAAGCCGCCCAAGGTCGCCGAGAAGATCGTCCCGGTCCTCGCCGAGGAGGAGCTGAACCTCCTGTCGAAGACCTGCAAGGGCAAGACTTTCGTCGACCGCCGCGACGAGGGCGAGCGGTCGCGAGCAGGCTGTCGTGGTGGGGCGGACCACGGACCCGGTCATATCCTCGTCCGGCAGGACGAGAGCCGGCGAGGATTGTCCGTCCATCGCGTCGGTAGGCTGCCGACCATGGCGGAGCTGAGTGACGTCGAGCTGGACGCCCTGGTCGAGCGTGCCGTCGTCGACGCCTACGGTGAGGACGAACAGCTCGCGGCGTTTCATACAGTGATAGGGGACAATCTCGCTGTTCCCTTCCGGACCACCGTCCTGGGCGTGGAAGTGACGGTGATGGGGATCGATCTGCTGCCTGGGAGCGCTATCGTCGCGGTCTGCGCCCGTGGGAGGTACCGCCAGGAGATCGGGATTCTGGACCTGCCACTGCCCGGCCCTCCTCCAGACGGGGCGGAATGGATCGAGGCCTACCGGCGCTGGGCAGCCTGACGGCGAAGTGACAAAATAAGGCAGAAGATGTCCACGTACCAGTACTACGAGTTCCTGGCCGTCGACCGGCCTCTGAATGCACGGCAGCAGGACGAGGTCCGTGCGCTGTCCACCCGGGCCAGGATTACCGCCACCAGTTTCACCAACGAATACCACTTGGGTGACTTCGGTGGTGATCCTCGGAAGATGGCGGCCGTCGACCTTCGTGGGGATCTGCGGGCGCTGGCCTCGCGTTCCGGTACCACGGTGGAGTTTGCCCGGCGGTTCACGCGCCTGCGCGAAGAACATCTCCGGAAGCCCAGCCTGATCGCACGTTTCGACCGTGCTGGCCTCGGTGCGGTCACGATCGGGCAGTAGTGACGACCCGCAGTAGTGATAATCCGGCGTTCAACGGTCAGATCGGCTCGATGAGGATGTCGGCGTGGTCGAGGGTGGCGGTGTAGGCGGTCAGGTCGTCCGGGTCGCTGGTGAGGATCTGGGCGGGGGCGTGCAGTGCGGCGGTGATGACGCCAGGGTGTCGATGACGTCCGGCCGCTTCTTCGTGGGAAGACTGGCATTGGCGAGCATGGCCCCTGCCCGTTTGTACGAGTCGAGGGTGAAGGTTCTCGCGCAGGCGACGATGCCGGCGGGGATGTTGGCCGTGCTGCGGATGAGTGGCGTGCTTTCCCGGGTTTGTGGCACGGTGCAGTCCTTCAGATACTGGCTGAAGGCGTGTATTACTTTCGGGTCCGGTCGCCACGCCTGGGCGAGGACCGCGCCGATGGGAACCGGCCGGTGTGGCGCCGCGCGTAGGCCGTGATGCAGCAGTCGCGCCGTGGGGTTGTCGCGCAGGAGCGCTACGAGCATTCCCGTGTCGTAGACGACGGTACGGGTGGTCACGCGACGCTCGCGGCATCCGTTCCGAGCGCGCTGGCCAGGACCCGGTGGACGAGGGCCTGCTCGTCCGCGGCCAGGGCGTCGAACGAGGGCAGGTCCGTCTCGGGGAGGTCGGCGGCCTGCTCCAGTGCGGCCTGGTTGCGGGAGTCCAGTGCCGCGAAGGCCGCCGTGGCGGCGTCGTCGCGTGCCATCTGAGCGACGGCCGCCGCGATCATGTAGGCGGACACGTCCATACCTGCCGCCATCGTAACACGGCGTATTACGCCGGCATCCGCACGTACGTCGCGGCGGCGCAGTGGTTCGCCGCCTAGCACCTGCGTGCACGCCGACTGGGTGGACAGCACCGCTGGCGGTTTCCTTTTATTCGACGAGGCGGATCGCACAGTGGCGGGTGGCGGCGCGGGCGAGCCGGGCGTCGGAGGTGACGAGGGTGATGGCTCGGAACTCCGCGAGCGCGACGTAGGCGGCGTCGTAGCCGCTGATGCCGGCGCGGAGCTGCCACATGCGGGGGAGGAACGGTTCGACGGGAACGTGGTCGACGCCGAGCCGGGGGATCCGGTTGATCGCGGCGTGCGCCTGGTCATCGCTGATCCTGCCGCCGAGAGCGAGCCCGCGCATGACCGAGAACAGCTCGATCTTCCAGTGCTCGGGAGCCGCCCACTCGGGGTCGGCGCTCAGGATCGAACGGGCTCTCCGTCCTCGGTCGTCGGCGTAGACGAGGGCGTTGGCGAGCACGGAGGCGTCCACGACGATCATCCGGAACCACGCGTGCCTGGCTCGCCTGTCGACGTCGGCTCGACGCGCATGGCGCGGGCGGCTGCCAGCACGTCGGCGGCGGCTGGAGCATCCGTGCCGGCGCCGCCGCCCGCCGCGAGTTCGTCCTCCACGGTGACGAGGACCTGCTGGTTGAGGGCGTACCGAGACTGCCGGGTGAGTACTCCGAGCAGGAACGCCTGCAGTGACTGGCCTTGCTGGCGGGCGTACTGCGCGAGCGCGTCCCGTACGTCTTCCGGTACATCGCGTATGGTGACTGCAACTGTCATGCCTGCATTGTGGCTGCATAATGCAGGCTAGTCAAAGTAGAGTCACGGTCGAGGCCACCCCTTCCCGCAGGATCAGGGCCGAGGTCGCAACGTCACCGCCGCGTCCGTCCGACGTCCTGATTGCGTCCTGATCCGGACATCAGACGGAATCGTTGCGCCGGTTGGGCGAGTTCGGACGGGCCTAGAGTGGACGAATGGCCGTTCGTGTCGTCCTTGCTGAGGACAATGCACTGCTCCGGCATGGTCTTGCGACGCTGATCGAGCGGGCGGACGGGCTCGACCTGGTCGGCACGGCCACCGACCGGCCGTCGCTGGAACAGGCCGTCCGCGATCACGACCCGGATGTCGTGGTCACCGACATCCGGATGCCGCCGTCCCGTTCCGACGAGGGCATCAAGGTCGCCGGGTGGCTGCGCCGCGAGCGGCCTCAGGTCGGAGTGGTCGTGCTGAGCCAGCACGCCGAGGCGACGTACGCGCTGGCGCTGCTCGAGGGCGGCTCGTCGGGCCGTGCCTATCTGCTCAAGGAGCGGGTGGCGGGTGTGGATGATCTGCTCCGTGCGATCCGCGCCGTCGCGGCCGGGGAGTCGGTGATCGACCCGGCCGTGGTGGAGGGCCTCGTCGCCGCGAACGCCCGCCGGCAGCACAGCGAGCTGGAACGGCTGACCCCGCGGGAGCTGGAGGTGCTGAGCCACATGGCCCAGGGCTGGAGCAACGCGGCGATCGCCGCGGCGCTCGTCCTGTCCGAACGGGCGGTGGAGAAGCACTCCAACTCGATCTTCGCGAAGCTCGGCCTCACCGACGAGCCGGACCTGAACCGGCGGGTGAAGGCCGTCCTGCTGTATCTGCACTCCGGGCACCGCCCGGCCAGCGGGCCGACGGGGAAGGTAGCCACACCGGGGTGATGGCATGGCTGCACCCTTGGGTGCCGGGCCGGGTCCGGCCAGACTGATGTCATGAGCTCCTCCCCGGCGGTCTCCGTGCTGGTCGTCGATGACCAGCGCCCCTTCCGGCTCGCTGTGCGGGCCGTGCTGCGCCGCGCCGCCGGCTTCGTTCTCGCCGGTGAGGCGGAGACGGGCGAGGCCGCCCTGACCGCCGCCGCCGAACTGCGCCCTGACCTGGTGCTGATGGACGTGAACCTGCCGGGCATCAACGGGGTCGTCGCCGGCTCCCGGATCCGGCAGGACGCCCCGGGCACGGTCGTCGTCCTCTGCTCCACCTACGGCCGGACGGACCTGCCGGCCGCCGTCGCCGACAGCGGGCTGGACTACCTGTGCAAGGAGGACCTGGCCCCGAACGTGCTGCGCGACATCTGGCACCGGCACACCCCGCCTCCCGGCTCCGCGCAGGATCTGTAGACGGCCCGCCGTCGACCCGGCCCGCTGCCGGCGCCGGGCTTCGCGGCGCCGGTCCGACGAAGCGGGCTATTCGCCCCGCAGGACGGTGCCGGGCAACAGCCGCCCTGCCCGCGCGGCCGGCAGGGTGGCGATGACCAGGGCGGTCAGCACCGCGGCCGGGGGCAGGGCGACCAGCAGTCCGACCGGCACCGCCAGGTCGGTGGACACACCGGTGGCCATGGCGATCTCCCACCAGGCCAGCCGGCCGATCAGCAGCCCGAGCGGAATCCCGATGCCGACCGCCAGCACGGCGGTCACACAGGACGTCACCAGCGGGATCCGCGCGGTCTGCCCGGGTGTGAACCCGAGGGTGCGCAGGATGGCGAGCTCGCCCTGCGAGGAACGCCAGGTGGTCCCGACGGCGTGGCCGGCGGCGGCGATGGCGAGCGCCGCCAGGACGGTCTGCAGCATCGTCGGCAGCCGCCCCATGCCGCCGAGGTTCGCGACCTCGGTCGGCACGAACCCGGTGTCGATCTCGTACTCGGTGCCGAGGGCGGCGGCGAGGTTGACCGGGTCGACCTGCGGGATGGCCCGCACGAGGGCGCTGCGCAGCGGCTGGGTGCGCTGGACGCGGGCGAGCATGTCGGGCTCCACCAGCATGCTCTCGCCGAGACGCTCGCCGCTGAGGACGGGGCCGATCCCGATGCCGGTGACCCGCAGCTGGGCGTGGCCGCCGTTGTTCGTGGAGACGCTGAGGTGGTCGCCGACATCCAGGTCGAGCTGGCGGGCGGTCCGCGGGCCGATCGCCACCTCGTTCGTGCGCCGCGGTGCCAACCCTTCGAAGAGGGTCCAGCCGACGTCGGGCCCGGCCGCCCCCGGTTTGGGGGAGAGCGCGTAGACGGCGACATCAACCCCGGGGTCGACGTCACCGCGGCCGATCGCGCCCGGCCCGGCGTCACCGGGCCCGATGCCCACCAGCGTGTCCGGAGCGGGCAGCGCATGCCCGTGCTCGTCGATCTCGACGGTCGCGGTCGAGGCGTCCAGCATGCTGACCGCGGCGACCCGCGGGTCCGCCGCCAGCCGGTTGACGATGTCCGGGCGGGCGTCGGTGATCTCCAGGTCGGCGTTCCAGCCGTACCGGTGCGGATCGTCGGCGAGCCGGCTCATCCCGCCCGCGATCGTCGCCGCGGCGATGAGCCCGGTCACCCCGATGGCCGTCCCGGTGATGGCGGGCCGGCGGGCAGCCGCCGCCCGGTCCCGCCCGCGGTCGAGCGCGAACGAGGCGCCGATCCACAGCCAGACGGGGCCCCGTCTGGCCACCGCGTTACCGGGGCGCCCGGCCCGGCGGGACACCGGTGCCCCACCTGGCAGGGACCCGCGCGGCGGGCGGGGCTGGCCGGGCGCCGCGGACCATCCTGCCGTCGCGGACCATCCGGGCGCCGCCGCGCCGGGCCGCCCGGTGAGCACCCGGCCGAGTTCGCCCGGGCGCTGGCCCGCCCGGATGGCGGTGATGCCCGAGATCAGGGCTGTCGCCACCAGGCCGGCCCCGGCGGCGATGCAGGCCAGGGCGGTGTTCCCGGCGTAGCCGGGGTGCGGCTCCATCCCGGCGAGCGGCCCGAGCGGTTCGAACCGGCCCGCGAGCAGGGGACCGGCCGCGGCGACAGCGGCGCCCGCCGCGGCGGCCGGAGCGGCGGCGAGCACCCGGGCACCGGCCCGCCCCAGCGCGGGCAGGCCGAGCACCGCCTCGATCTGCTGGGTACGCGCGCCGGCGGCGTGATGGCGGAAGAAGGCCTGGCTCGCCGCGGCCATCCCCGCCACCCCGACCACGGCGGCAAAGACGATCAGCCCCGTGACCAGGACCCGCTGCGTCGCGGCGATGCGGGCGTCGCCGTCGGTGGCCGGCCGGGACACCTGCAGCGCGGGGAACTCGCTGGCGAGCGGGTCGGTGCGCAGGCCCAGCCCGATGCGCCGCAGCGCCGAGGAAGCCGTCGTCATGGCCTCCGGGCCCGGCTTCAGCCGCAGCATGACCAGGGTCGTCACGGCGTCGAGCCGCGCGGCGAGCGCCGGGGAGACCGTGAGGGGCGTCTGGCGGACGTTCTCGCCCGCCATCCGGGTCAGGCCGGTCACCACCAGCTTCAGGACCGGCCCGCCCGGCGTGCCGAAACCGGTGTCGAAGTTCAGGAAGTCGGAGGTCGTGAGCAGGCGCAGCGTGATGGTGTCGCCGACGTCGAACCCCCACCAGCCCGCCGCCCGCTCGTCCAGCAGCACCTCGTCGGGCGCGCGCGGGTCGTGGTCGCGGCCCTTGACGACCACGGGCGCGTACAGGTCACGCGGGCCGCCGGTGTCCCCGAGGATGCCGATGTAGGAGACGGACGCTCTGTCCTCGATCCGCCCGACCGCGCCGACTGCCGTCCTGGAGCCGACGACGCCCGGCACCGTGGCGATCTGGCGGGCCACCTCCGGATCCCGGCCGAGGTAGTTGACCTGCAGGTCGGGCACGGCGGAGGCGCGTTCGAGACGGTCGTGGGCGGTGGCGGTGCGCCGGATCAGCGCCGCCGTCCCGGCGACGACCCCGACGACCACGCCGATCAGGACGCCGAGCGCGGTGAGGGCCACCCAGCGGCGCCGCAGCTCGGCCCGCGCGATCATGCCGACCGCGCCCAGGACGCCTCTCATCGTGCCGCCGGGACGATCCCGAGCACCCGCGTTCCCGTTCCCACCGCGGACTCCCAGCGCAGCGTTCCGCCGATGGCGCCGATCCGGTCCGCCATGTTGGTCATGCCATGGCCGCGTTCGGATCGCTGCGGGTCGAAGCCGGGCCCGTTGTCACGCACAGTGAACGTGAGGGCGCTTTCCTCCTCGACGAGCAGGATGTCCACGGAGCAGCCGGCCGCGTGCTTCGCCGCGTTCTGGAGGGCCTCCAGGCAGCAGAAGTAGACGGCGGCCTCGATGTCGGGCGGGTAGCGGCCGACCCCGTCGGCACCGACCGTGACGCCGACAGCCGACCGCTGCCCCGCGGCGCGAAGCGCCTCGGCCAGGCCGGAGGAGCGCAGCAGCGGTGGGTAGATGC
The DNA here is from genome assembly GCF_041008525.1 of Parafrankia sp. FMc2. Taxonomy (NCBI): domain Bacteria; kingdom Bacillati; phylum Actinomycetota; class Actinomycetes; order Frankiales; family Frankiaceae; genus Parafrankia; species Parafrankia sp. FMc2. The sequence goes on from NZ_JBFLUG010000030.1 coordinate 31,260, forward strand.
CATGGGCGAGGTTGCGGACCTCGGCGATCGTCTCGGTCACCTGCTCGGCCATGGCGGCGAGCAGCTCGTCGGCGGCCGCGGCGTCTTCGTTCCGAGCGGCCGCGGCGTCCTCGTTCCGAGCGGCGGTGGCCTCTTCGCCCATGCTGTCCGCGACGAGGTCACGGACCAGCCGCAGCCCGACGGCGAGCGAGACGAGCTGCTGCTGGGCCCCGTCGTGCAGGTCCCGTTCGATCCGCCGCCGCTCGGCGTCGGCCGTGGCCACCAGACGCGCCCGGGAGACCCGCAGCTCGTCGTTGGCGTGACGCAGGTCGGCGAGGGCGTCCCGCAGGTTGGCGTCCAACTGGCGGTTGTGCAGGACGGTGCCGAGCCGGGTCCCGAGCTCGGCCAGCATGCGGTCCTCCTGCTCGGAGAAGCGTGGCGCCTCCGGTGGGCGGCTCACCACGAGCATGCCGAGCAGCGCGCCGCCGGCGCGGGCCGGGATCACCCGAACCTGCAGGTCACCGTGCCTGCGGGCGAGGTTCGGCACCCACAGGGCGAGCCAGCCGGGCCCCGCCACCCGGGTCCGGGCGAGCGCGACCAGATCGGCCACGCTGAGGTTCATCGCCGACCCCACCTGCACCCCACCGCCCAGGCCGTCGCCGTCGCCGTCGGAATCGGAATCGGCGTCGGAATCGCTGTCGCTGTCGCTGTCGCCGATGGTGACACCGGCGCCCGCGGGCGGGGTGCCCTCGATGTCGGGAAGGACGACGGCGGCGGTCAGGCGGCCGGCGGCTCCGGTCCAGATCTCCACCCGCTGCAGCGTCAGGCCGCGCCGCAGCGCCTCGCCGAGCCCGCGGAGGGTCTCGTCCAGACCGACGCCACGGCTGGCGTCCTCGCCGAACGTCCGCAGGACGTCGTCCGGCGCGTACCGGGCACCTCGTACCACGCCGAGGACCACATTCAGCGTGCGGGCCCGGGCGGCCGCCGCGGTGGCCGCGGCGAGTGCGGTGGCGACCAGCACCGGTCCGGTGAAGTCCTCACCGCCGTCGAGCGGACGGTGCCCCAGCACGGCCAGCGCGGCCGTCAGGCCCAGCGCGGCGACTCCGGCCAGGCAGGCCAGGTCCGCCGCGATCATCAGGGCCTGCTCGGACCGCAGCCGTGCCCAGGGAACCCAGCCGGCGCCCAGCCCGACCACGAGCAGCACGACGTCCACCGTCAGCGGGACCGACCAGCCGGGGCTGTGCCCGCCGAGCAGGCGGGGGGCCGCGCACATCGCGGTCACGGCCACGGCGGTCAGTAGTGCGGCCGACGCCAGCTGGCGGCGCGGATGCGTCATGCCACCACCTCGGATGCCCCGGCCACCTCGGACGCCCGGGCCTGGTCGGGTGATGCTGACGCCTCGGGCGGGGCGGAGACCCGGCCGTCGCGCATGGTCACGATCCGCTCGGCGCCGGCGGCGACCTGGCGATCGTGGGTGACCATGAGGATGGTCTGGCCGCGGCGGTGCAGCCGGGTGAACAGGTCGAGGACCTCGGCGGCCCCGGCGGAGTCCAGCGCGCCGGTCGGTTCGTCCGCCAGCAGGACCGTCGGCTCGTTGGCCAGCGCCCGCGCGATGGCCAGCCGCTGGCGCTGCCCGCCGGAGAGCGTGCCGGGCAGCGCGTCGGCCCGCTCCAGCAGACCGAGCAGGTCCAGCAGGTCGTGCCCGCGCCGGACGGAGGCCCGCCGGCCGGCCCCGGACAGCCGCGCCGCCAGGACCACGTTGTCCGCGACCGTCATCGTCTCCAGCAGGTGGAAGAACTGGAACACCATGCCGACGTGGCGGCGGCGCATCCGCGCCAGGTCGGCCTCCGAACGGGCGACCAGGGACATGCCGGCGACCGTCACGGCCCCCTCGTCCACCCGCTCCAAGCCGGCGACGACGTTCAGCAGGGTCGACTTCCCGCTCCCGGACGGTCCCATCACCGCGACGAACTCGCCGCGCGCGACCGTCAGCCCCGCACCGCGCAGCGCGTGCACCGGCGCGGTGTCGGCGGCGAACGTCCGGTAGACCGAACGCAGCACGACCACGGGGCTCTCCGCATCCCCTGGCACCGCGACCGCCCCCTTACGTCCGCGCCTGGGCACGGCCCCCGTCCCCGTCTGTCCGTCGGCCGGCCGCCTGACGGCCCTGGGCCGGCCTGTTCTCCGGCGGCCCGTCCACCAGTCGGATCGGACTGCTCATTTCACCCGATCGCGGCCTGTCGGGGAACACCCGCGGCGCGGCGGGCGTCCGGCCCGGTCCGGGCGCGGGCCGGAATCTGGCCCCCTGTGGCTTCTGGGTGGGACGGAAGTCGTTGCGCCACAATGGATGTGGTTCGTGTGCTGTGGGTCGGATGTGGTCTGTCGCCAGCCTGACCGCGAAACTCGCTCGATTTGGGGGGTTCACCTGCGCAGACTGGGTACGTGCAGCCAATGGCCCGTCACCGTCGTCCCGTCTCGCCCAGCCGGACCTCACGCCCGGGCAGCCGTGGTCGTGTCGCGCGTCCCGCGGTCGCCGTGGCGGCCACTGTCGTGGCGGCTGGCGCCGTCACCGTCGGCACGGCGTTCGCCGTGTCCACGGGTCCGGCGCCCGCGAGCCAGATTCCCGTGCCGAGGGCTGACGTCATGACCGCCTCGATCGACCGCCCCGGCGCCGTGCCGCCCTCACCGAGCGAGTCCGCGGTGATCGCGGAGGCGGTGCGGAGCAGCTCGCTCACCTCCGCCGTGCCGGCGCGCAGCTACCACGTGACGGGGACGGTGCTGGCCGCCTCCGACCAGACCTGGGCCTGGGTCGAGCTCGTGCCCGTGGTCGACGACGTCGACCGCGCCGAGGCCGTGCTGCACCGCGGCGAGGGTGGCTGGGAGCTGGTGCAGCTCGGCAGCTACGAGGTCGGCTGTGGCCTCGTGCCCGACAGCGTCGCCACTGATCTCGACCTGGAGTGCCCGGACGACACGCCCCGGTACGACGCCTGATCAGCTCGTCCGGCTCAGGCGATCGCCGGGGCCGTCCCCCAGCGGGGCCGTCCTCAGCGGGGCCGTCCTCCGCTCAGCGCTGCTGAGGCGGAGCCATGCCGGTGGGCCGGCCGGTGGCGAGCAGGTCCCGGATCTCGATGAGCAGCCGGGCCTCGTCGCTGATCACCGGCTCCTCCTCGACCGGCTGCGGCTCGCCGCGCCGCCGCAGCTCGTTCGCCTTCGCGATCGGGAGGACGACCAGGAAGTAGATCGTGGCGGCGACGATCACGAAGGCGAGCACGTCGTTAATGAAGGTGCCGTAGCGGAACACGCTGCCGTTGATCGTGAACGTCAGGCCGTCGAAGTTCGGCTCCCCGCCGATGGCGGCGATCAGCGGGGTGAAAAGGTTCTTCACCAGTGAGGTGACGACGGCGGTGAACGCGGTGCCGATGACCACCGCGATGGCCAGGTCGACGATGTTGCCCCGCATCAGGAACTGCTTGAAGCCCCGCAGCCCCGGCCCGATCAGGCGGGTGGGTGTCTCGACGACCCCGCGCCCCCTGCCGGCGGCCCTCTCCCATCCGGACATTCCCGCACCTCCGCACTCTGGACGTCCCGCCCACGGCGGCGGCCCGGTGGCCGGCCGCGCGGGAAGCACATGACCGGCTGGTTCGCCGCCGGCGGACGGAGCGCTGGGCCCGGGATGCGAGTGGACCCGCCCGGTTCCCCCGTATGTCTGCCGTTGGCAGGGTAATGGGGGGTTGCTCCGGGGTGGTCAGCGGATGGTGCTGTCGGGGACGTAGGTGATGTCCCAGAGACGGGCGGTCATGTCCGTGCTCGTCGTGGCGAGCAGCAGGCCGTAGGGGGCGAACGCGCACGCCATCACCGTGCTGGTGTGGCCGGTCAGCGTCGCCACCGCGGTGCCCGTCGCGACATCCCACAGCCGGGCGGTGTCGTCGGTGCTCGCGGTCGCCAGCACCAGCCCGTCGGGGGAGAACGCGCAGCTCTGCGCGGAGCCCGGCAGGGTGAGGGTCGCCGTACCGGTCGGGACGTCGGTCAGCCGGGTGCCGTCGTTGCTGGTCGTGGCCAGCAACAGTCCGTCGGGCGAGAACGAGCAGCCGTTCGCGAAGTTGGTGTGGCCGTCGAGGTCACGGATCCTCTCACCGCGTGCCGCGTCCCACAGCAGGGTCTGGTCGGCGCCGGCGGTGACAAGCAGGTGGCCGTCCGGGGAGAACGCGCAGCCGTAGACAGCGCCGCGGTGGCCGGCGAGTGTGGCGAGACAGGAACCGGTCGACACCCCCCACAACCGGACGGTGCGGTCGGTGCTGACGGTGGCCAGCATGGTCCCGTCGGGGGAGAACGCGCAGCCGTAGACGGGACCTTTGTGGCCGGCGAGGCTCAGCACGGCCCGTTCGGTCGCGATCTCCCAGATCCGTGCGGTCTTGTCGGCGCCGGTCGTGGCGAGCAGCCGCCCGTCGGGGGAGAACGCGCAGCCGTGCAGGCCGGCGATCCGCCGCCCGGCCAACCGGCCGGCGGTGCGGCCGGTGGCGACGTCCCACAGCCGGGCCCCGTCCCGGCTGGTGGTGGCCAACAGAGTGCCGTCGGGGGAGAAGGCCGCGCAGGTGACGTCGCGCTCGTGGCCGCTGAGCGTGCGCCGCGCCGTCACCTCGACGTTGCGGGACGGGCGGCTGGTGCGCTCGAAGCCGCGCAGGTCGGCGGGCAGGGCGGTGCCGCCGGCCGGGGCCGGGCCGGAGGGCAGCGTGGTGGCGAGCCAGTCGACGTCCCGCACCGGCGCCCCGGGCTCGGCGTGGGTCTCGACGAGGCTGCCGGGGGCCTCCGCGGCCAGGTCGAACAGGGCGCCGTCGCTGAGCCGGACCCGGGCGAGCACCGACCCGGCGTCGAAACGCGCGCCGGGCTCGACGAGCCAGCGCACCATGGTCGCCCGCCCACCTGGAATGTCCCAGCGGGCGGGCTGCACCACCGGATTGGGCCGGGCGGCGACGATCCGCCGTGTCGACACCGTCGCCGCCCAGAAGGCCGCGCCGAGCACGACGGCCTGGTCCGGATCGGGGAGGGCGAACACGTGCTGCGCGGGCCAGTCGGTGCCCACCCCCAGCCGCCCGGCGAGGATCTCGGTGACGACCGGCATCCGGGACGCGCCGCCGACGGGCAGCGCCCCGGCGAGCTTCTCCGGCGTGATCCCGGTGGTCTCCAGCAGGTGCTGGCAGCAGGCCATCGTCCGGGCCAGGGTGGGTGAGGCCAGCTTGGTGAACCGGTCCCGGTCCAGGCTGACGAGCAGGCCGGCGGGGCTGAACACGTCCTCGACGAAGGCGACGTCGGTGAGCTGGTGTTTCACCGCGCGGGCGAAGTCGAGCAGCTCGTGGCGGGTGCGGCTGGCGGCGGTCTGGAACATCTCCCCGACACCGGACGGGTTGAGCAGCGGCTCCAGCCCGGGCCCGTAGTGCCCGAGGATCTCGTCGTAGAGGAGCTGGTCGAAATCCCGCCCGCCGCAGTCGTGCAGCGTGCTGTGACCGAGCAGCTCGTGCCGCCCGCCCTCCCCGAACAGAACGAGGGACGCCTCGAAGGTGCCGCCGCCGAGGTCGTAGACCAGCACGAGATCACCCGGCCGGGGGCTGGCGGGTCCGGGCGGTGCCCAGGCGACCGCGACCGGCTCGGCGAGCAGATCGACGTCGACGAACCCGGCCTCCTCGGCCGCGTTGATCATCGTGCGGCGCAGGGGCCCGGCCGGGTCATAGCTCGCCGGGACGGTGACCACGGCCCGGCGCAGCGCCACCCCGTCCACCTGGGCCTCCGCCTCGGTACGCAGCGCCGCGAGCACCGCGGTCACCAGCCCGGCCGGGGGATGGCTGCGGCCGTCCAGCACGATGCCGGCGTTGCGGGTCAGCGCCCGCTTCACCCCACCGTGGTAGGCAGCCGGCCAGATGCGCTTGCGGCGCTCGGCAAGGGTGCCGACGACCAGCAGGTCGCCGTCCACCAGAACCGAGGAGGGCCAGGCCACAGCGCCGCTCGCCGGCTCCCGGACCAACGCGACCTGACCGTCGACGACCAGCGCCGCGGATGCCTGGTAGGTGCCGTAGTCGATCGCGAGGATCGGCTCCCCCACCGGCACCCCTCCGTTGACCGTCGCGGCCTGAGCCCTTCGGCCGGTGGTGACATCCCACCGTCTGGACATCCCACCGTCTGGACGTCCTGCCGCCTGGACCTCGGCCGGACGTTCGACCGCAGGTCACGGCGTTGTCCGGAGATGGCCGACGTTGTCCGGGCATCGTAGCGGCGGTCCACGCACCGTGGTTCGGCGGGCCGGGTGTGCGACGGGATGGGAGGGGTAGGCGACCAGAGGAGATCACCCGGCGCGGGCCGCGCGGTCACCCGCGGCGGGGGTGAGCAACACCGCTCGGGCCTGGCCCGAGTGGGCCCCTGTGACCGGCTCACAGCTGGAGGTTCCGGTTATGCGCATCGCCATCCCGCGACGAGCGGATCCGCAGCACGCCGTCACGCCTCCGGGCCCAGGGCCCGACCCCGTCCCGCCGGGGCCGGGGCCCGATCCGGTGCCGCCGGGCCCTGGTCCGGACCCGGTACCGCCGGGGCCGGGGCCCGATCCGATGCCGCCGAGCCCTGATCCGGACCCGGTGCCCCCGAATCCGCTGCCGGACCCGGTTCCCCCGCCGCCCGGCCCCGATCTGCTTCCCGGAGTCGCCGGCGCGGCGCCCGTGGCGGTTCCGGGTAGTCGGGTTACGGGTAGTTGTCTGACATGAGCCATCGCCCCGAGGGAATCCCCGCCCCTGAACTGTCCGATGCCGACCTCGTGCGGGAGGTACGTCATCTGCACCTGACCAGGCACGACACGTTCCTCACCGGGAGCGAGGATGCATTCGAGACGCACACCCAGCGCATGCTCGAACTCGAGCGTGAGTACCTGCGCCGCTTTCCGGACTCGGCCAGCCCCGACCCGCGCCGGACCAGGGCCGGCCGCCGCCGCGCGGCCGGCCTTCTGCCTGGCTGAGGCCGGTGGGGCGGGCCCGCCGCCCCGCTGACGTCGCCGATCAGGTCCGGACGGCCTGCCCTGGCCTGATCGGGCCGGGTCGGGTTGGAAAAGACAGCGGCCGCCACCTCGTGACCGTCGGGCGGTCAGGAGGTGGCGGCCGGCCGCGGTGAGGCGCGGGCGATCACGAGATCGCCGCGGTTCCGAGGCGCCCGAGAATCAGGTGGTGGGTGCCGGCTTCTCCGGCCGCCAGGCGCCGCCGAGCAGGCCGGCCGAGCCGACGACTCCCAGCCCGACGGCGATGAGACCGCCGGCCCACCCGTCGAGGTCGATCCCGATCGCGTGGTCCAGGGACGCCTTGCCCGGCCCGAGGATCGCGATGCCGGCCGCGACGACCGCGATCATGAGCACGTATTCGTATCCCTGGCCCGGCTTGAAGATGAAGAAGCCGTTCTTGCGGTGGGCGGTGATCCCCGCCACCACCATGGTCCCGATGATCGCGCCCGCGCTGAACGGGGTCAGGAACCCGAAGGCGAGGCCGAAACCGGCCGCGAGTTCCGTCAGGCCGGACATCCAGGCGTGCACGATGCCGGGCTTCAGGCCCATGCTCGAGAACCAGCCCGCGGTGCCCTGCACGCCGCCGGGCCCGAAAATGTGGTTGTAGCCGTGGGCGACGATGGTCAGGCCCACGACGATTCTGAGCACGAGCGCCGCGGTGTCGGGCGAGGTCACGGGTACTGCCTCCAGGGGAGGGGACCGGCCGTACGGACGGTTGGGATCCATGGGTATGAGTGGCGCGAGGTTGTTCACCGGGTCAGAGGGGTCTGCCGCACCGCAGACGCTAGCGGTACTTCGTCGCAGATTCGACAGCTTGCGCTCCGAAAGCCGGCCCGGTGGCTTTCTGTTCAGCCGGTGGTCCCGTTCGTGGTCCCGTCCCCAGGGGGCGCAGCCGGCGCCGGGCCGGTGTCGAAGTGGCGGGGCGCGCGGTCGGGGCGGGCTCCGTCCACTGGTCCGAGCCCGGTCACGGCGGCGACCGTTCGCAGCCAGGAGGCGGTCAGCTCCGACCGGACGGTGAGAGCGGTGCCCGGGTCGTCGAGGGCGTCGGCAACGGGAAGAACGGCGCCGTCATCCCTGGTCCAGGTGGGGCTGTAGGTGAGGCCGGCGATCACCCAGCCGAGCCCGGTGTTGCGTACCAGCACATGCAGCAGCAGGCCGTCCCGACTCCGGGCGCTGCCGGGGGCGCTCCCCGGGGCGTCGCCGCGGGTACCCCCGGCGGAGGCCGTGGCGGCGCTCATGCCGTAGGCGACGTACTTTCCGTTGACTGCCTCGAACGGCTGCACCGCGCCGCTGCCCGAACCCACCACCAGATCGATCAACGGCGAGCCCAGCAGCTCGCGGGCGGCGAAACGCTGCCGTTCGGTCGGTGGGGTCGGTGGGGTCGGTGGGGTCGAGGTGGGCGATGCGGGCGATGCGGCCGGTGCCAGGGAGCGGGGGCCACGCCAGTCCAGGGAGGCGATGACCAGGTCGGCTCCGGCGTCCCGGGCGCGGGCCGCGTCCTGCAGGATCCGCACGGGGTCGAGGCGATCGACTCCGCCGTCGGTGTCACCGCCCGTCGCGGCGGAGGGGGCCGCGGACTGATCCGCGTCGGTGGCCGAAAGCAGCGCGATCTGGGCGCCGTGGACCGGCAGCAGGGTGAGTGTCCCGGCCTCGGCGCGGTCGCGCGCCGCTCCGCTGTGGTTGATCGAGGCGCCGTCGAGCGCGTCCAGCAGGCTGCGTCTGTCCGCATCCCCCAGCTGGGCGGTGTGACTGGTCGCGGTGGCACAGGCGTCGAAACCGGCCCGGCGCAGTGCCTCGGCGGCTGGCTCGGGCGCTCCCGTGAGGGCGGGGCCCTGACAGACCGCGAGGTCGGCGGAGGAGAGCAGACTGTCGAGCGGCGCCAGTGTCGCTTCGGCCGCGGCACCGGTCAGGAGAAGCTCGCCGCTGAAGATCAGCGTCAGTTCCGTGGCCTCCCGGTCCGGGCCGCGGCCGCGGCCGCCTGACGGACCTCCCGTCGACGGTGGCCAGGCCGACCGGGCGGTGGTGTCCGGGGGGATGCGGACGCCGGCGGGATCACTGCTGACAGTCAGCAGATGCCGGCTCAGGACGTCCGGATACAGCCCGAAACCGACAGCCGCGGCCGCCAGGACGAGAGCTCCCGCGATCAGGAGCCGCCCGGACGGAGGGTCGTGCCGACCATCCGTCGGCACTGCGGGGCGCGGGCTGGTCACTTCGGGCGGGTGCGACGAACGTGGGCGATGCGCGGAACGTGGGCGGTGCGCGGAAAGCGGCCGGTGCCAGGAAAGCGGCCGGTGCCACGAGCGCCTGCGACGCCAGGGACGCAGCTGGTGCCGGGAGCGTCTGCGCGGCATCGTCCCCATCGCTCGGGCTGGTCGGACGGGTGGACCCCTCCAACCTAGGCGACGGGTGTCGGCCTCACTACTCTTGGTAGTTCGATCTTTCTGAGAGGTGAGGCCGATCCCGCGTCAGACCGCGGCGGTCCCTTCCGCCGCTGAGATCGCCGGCACGGACTCGATGATCCGCGTCAGCATGGAGCGCAGCGCTGTGCGCTCGTCGGTGGACAGGGGGGAGAGCAGCAGGTCGTTCATGCGTTCCACCCGGCTCGCGACATGGCTGTGGGTCGCCTCGCCGCGCTGCGTCAGCCGCAGGACGTTGCGGCGGCCGTCGCGAGGATCGCGGACACGGCGGATCAGGCCGCGCTGCACGAGGCGGGCCACGACGTCGGCGACGGTGGAGCGGTCGAGCGACGCCCGTTCGCCCAGCGTGCGCTGGTCGATGTCGGGGTCGGCGAGCAGGCTGTTGAGAACGACGAACTGCGGCGGAGTCGTCTCGGTGGAGACGACTGCCGTCCAGAGTTGATATGTGACCTGCTGCAGACGGCGGGCGAGCTGTCCGGGGTGTGTCGACAGGTCTGCGACGGGCCGCGCACGGCCGGGGTCGGTCTCCTCGGCCGGCCGTCTCGGTCCCGGGTATCGCTGGTTCACGGCGTCCTCACGGGTCTGGATGGTCACATGCTCGGATCGTGTGGGCGGGGTCAGGGCTTCGTTCCATTCCGGGCGGTAGGGCGGGGACGTTCGTGCGCCCGACGGCAGGGCTTCGCGTTGGTCATCATCTCGCATCTGTACGCCCGTTGCCGGCAAGCCGGAGGAATCGAACGAGGGCGACCCCCCGGAACGGGTAACTCATCCGGCATGTTCCAAAACATCACTGGTTACTGAAAGATATGGATCGTGCGGTGCCGGACCTCCGCTGCCGATCTCCGATGATGTTCATCGTGCTCAGCGAGTGTGCCTGACATGGCGCCGTCCGGGGGCGGACCGGTGCCAGGGGGATCGATTCAGGCTGCTCGTCGGTGTGGCCGTGCCGTGTTTGGCGTAGCCCGAGCGGGCCCTTGCCAGGCCGCAGGACCTGGGCCTTCGTATCGGCCCGGGCAACCTCCCGGGAACAGGTTGCAACCCTGGGACCAGATATGTCAGCGAGACCTATGTCAGGAAATATCGCCTGACGAGCGTCCTGTGCCGCATACAGTCGTCCAGGATCGGGATGCGTACGTCACGTCTGTCACGCCCGGGAACAAGAAGGTGGACTTCTTCGTACCGGGCCGGCCGGGCCCCTTGGTGGTGCGACCCGCACGGCCTACCTGCCGTGTCCGGGAGGGCACCTGCCGGCGGGAAACGGCGCCATGCCCGTGCAGATGCAGCCGGTGGAAGACCGTGTGCTTACGTGTCGTGAACCCGACCATAGGGTCGTCTGTGTCACCGTGGTGCGGCACCGAGGTTGTGTCCGAATTGGCGGTGATGTGCCCGCTCGCGGCCCGATGCGGGGCCGCCCGACACGGATGTGGCGTTCGGGGAGTCAGAACGATCGGCGTGGGTACCCGACCGTCATGGATGACGCACCCCGCGGTCTGCGGGAAAGCCTGAAACGGGTCGCCGTCACGCTCAAGGAGGCACAGATCCCCTTCGCGCTCGGCGGCAGCTACGCCTGCTGGGCACGCGGCGGGCCCGAGCCGGTGCACGACGTCGACTTCATGCTCCGCGAGACGGACGTCCCGCGGGCGGTGGACGTCCTGTGTGACGCCGGGCTGCGCCCGGTGGACCCGCCGGAGGACTGGCTGACCAAGGTCTACGACGGCGACGTCCTGGTGGACCTGATCCACCACCCGGTCGGGCGGGCGGTGACGGACGAGATGCTGGCCCGGTCCCGGGACATGTCGGTCGACTCCGTCCGGATGCCGGTGCTGGACGCCACCGACTGGTTCGAGATGACCCTGCTTGCTCTGGACGAGCGCTACTGCGATCTGGGCCGGGTCATCCCGATGATCCGGGCGATGCGGGAGCAGGTGGACTGGACGCAGGTGCGCCGGGCCACCGCGGAGTCGCCGTTCGCCGAGGCCGCCCTGCTCGTGGCGACCCGGTTGCAGCTCATTCCCGCGCCCGCCGGCCTGTCTCCTGCCGGTCCGCCCGGTCCACCGTTCACCGGTCCACCGTTCGCTGGTCCACCGTCCGCCGGTCCGTCGCCCGTCGGCCTGCCGTCCTCCGGCCGGGGGTCTGCGGGCGAGGCGGTGACCACCCCGCCGGCTGACAGCGGGGCGGTGACCGGCGCGCCCGAGAGCGTCTCAGCCCCGGCCTTCGGCTCGGACTCAGCTCTCGTCTCGGACTCCGGCCTGGCCGCGGCCGGGCAGCTGGACGTCACCGAACCGGCCGAGTACCTCGCAGGTGAGCTGCGTGAACGCCTGGCGGAGGACCCGCGGGTCGCCGAGCTGGGCCTGGAGGTCGCCGTGGCGTCGGACGCCGTGACCGTGCGGGGCGAGGTGGCCCTGGAGACCCGCCGGACCGCCGTCGACATCGTGCTCGCCGAGATCGTTCCCGACCGGCCGATCCGTAACCAGGTCACTGTGTCGCAGCAGGAGTCCCCGCCGACGGTGGAGAGCGTGTCGTGATCAGAATTGCCGCCGTCGGTGACATCCACCTGGGTACCGACTCGCCGGGGTCGTTCGCGCCCTGCCTGGCCGGGATCGGTGACCTCGCCGACGTCCTCCTGATCGCCGGCGATCTCACCCAGCACGGCAGTGTGGCGGAGGCCGAGGTGGTGGCCGGCGAGCTTGCCGGGGCCGAGATCCCGGTGATCGCCGTGCTCGGCAACCACGACCACCACGGCGACCAGCCCGACCAGGTGGTCAAGGTGCTGGCCCAGGCAGGCGTCCGCACGCTGGAGGGTGAGGGGATGGTGCTGCGGGTCGGCGACACCTGCCTCGGGGTCGCCGGTGCGAAGGGTTTCGGCGGCGGGTTCGCCGGGGCCAGCGGCAGCGACTTCGGTGAACCGCTGATGAAGGCGTTCGTCCGTCACTCGAAGGAGGTGAGTGCCGCGCTGCGCGGCGCCCTCGACGCCCTGGAATGCGACATCCGGGTCGCGCTCACGCACTACTCGCCCGTCCCGGACACGCTCGCCGGTGAGCGCCCGGAGATCTTCCCGTTCCTCGGCAGCTACCACCTCGCGGAGGCCGTCGACGGCGGCCGCGCCCAGCTCGCGCTGCACGGGCACGCCCATGGCGGATCGGAGAAGGGCCGTACCGCCGGCGGGGTGCCGGTGCGCAACGTCGCCCGGCCGGTGATCGGCCGGGCCTTCGCCCTGTACGAGGTCAGCGCCCACGACACCTGCTCTTCGTGACATCTCCGTCACGGTGAGGGTTCTGTTGTCGCGGTCAGGGAAGGCATCGCCCGCGAGGGCGGCGGATGGCCCACCGCCCCTGGACGGAAGAGGCCTGACATGCGCGAGCCAGACGTCGTCGATGTGCTGACCGCCGACCACACCAGGATCGAGCAGTGGTTCCGCGACTACGAGCGGACCCCGTCCGCGGTCGAGCGCCGGCGCCTGATCACCAACATCATCATCGAGCTCGTGCGGCACGCCGAGGCCGAGGAGATGTACGTCTACCCGCGGGCGCGCCTCGTGCTCCCGAACGGCCACACCATCGTCGACCGGGAGATCGCCGAGCACGCCGAAGCCGAGCGGATCATGAGCCGGCTGGACCGGATGAAGCCGATGGACGCCGGTTTCGACCCGCTGGCCCGCGAGCTGATGCGCGTGGTGCGCGGGCATGTGCGCGAGGAGGAGAAGGGCTGGTTCCCGGTGCTGCGGCGGCTCATGCCCGTCCAGGACCGCCGTCGCCTCGCCGAACTGGTGGAGGGCGCCAAAGTGGTCGCGCCGACCCGCCCGCACCCGGGCGCCCCCGACCGGCCGCCGCTCAACGTCCTCGTCGGGGTGGGAACGGGAGTGGCCGACCGGGCCCGCGACCTTCTCTCCGGCCGCCGCCAGCGCTAGCCGGGCACCCGCACCGGGCTGCCGGGCGGTTGCCCGAACGTGCCAACGGGTCGGGAAACGTCCGGTCCGAGGTGGGGCTGACCGCCTGCTGCGGGTAGGGCCCAGAACACGCCGGTGGCGTCGCCGGTCACGAACCGGCGACGCCACCGGGTCGCGGGGCATCCGAACGGAGAGGACGTCACATGTCGATGGATCGGGGCAGTGCCAAGCACGGACCTGTGCGCGACGAGGTGATGGCTCACGAGGTCCGGGGCATGGTCCGTGCACGCCGGGACACCCGCGCCGAGGAATGGAAATCCCCCGAGCCGCCGGCCGAGGAGGCCTCGGCGCTCGCCGCCCGTCCGGACGGTGCGGGACTGCTCGGCAGCACGCCGCCGGGAATGACGCCGGCGGACGTCGAGGAGCGCTCGGAGCTGGGCCGCTGGCTGGGCCGGGCGGTCTTCCCCGCCGAGCGGGACGAGGTCGTCGACCACCTGCGCCACCACCATGCGCCCGACCGGGTGGTGGACGAGGTCCGCGGGGCGCCGGAAGGCGTCCAGTTCACCTCGCTGGGCCAGCTCTGGCGGGCATTGCGTTCCGACGCCCACGTCGAGTCGCGGCGTTACTGAACCACTCCGCACAACCCCTGGGCGGTCCGGTGCGAGTGGTGGGCGGCTCGCGGCCCGTAAACCTGCTGACCTGGGTGAGAAATGTTGTGGGTGAATAAGGATGTCGATGGCGGGCGGACCGGTACGAGGAGCGAACGCCGGGCAGAAGCCTGGCATGGATGGTCCTGTCCTGGAACGACGAACGAACCGACGCACCCGGTCCACCGCGCGAGCAGAGGTGCCCAGCCCGCTCGCGGTGCGGCCCGAACCTCTGGACGGGGCCGACGGCCCCCCCGCCACCGGTCCGGAGGGATCCGGACGGGGAAGGCCGGACGGCAGAACACGCCCCGCGGCGAGCGGGCAGCCGACCGGGCAACGTGGTCCGGCCACCGGGCAACGTGGTCCGGCCACCGGGCAGCGGCGGCCAGCCGCCCGGCCGCGGCGACCGGCGGCCGGTCGGCGGCGGCCGGTCAGTGGAGACCACCGGGTGTCCCGGTGGGTGTCCGCGCACCCGATCGCCTTCGCACTGATCGGGGCGGCGATGCTGCTCGTCGGATCAGCGCTGGTCGGCGCCCTGGACCTGTTCGCGGTAGGCGCCGTGCTGGGTTTCTGGACCCTGATCGTCGCTACCGGCCTGGTGCTGGGGCGTCCCGGCATCGACTGGGCGGTGCCGACCGACGAGCTCCGGCGGGCAGCGCGGCAGGCGTTTGCCGACTACCGGCGTGAGGCGAGCGGCGCGATGCGCAGACTGGTGCGGAGCGGCGGCGCCTCGCTGCCGAGGGGGAGCCGGTCCGCGCCGACGCCCGCGACCGCGCCGACAGCCGCCCCCTCAGACGGGTCGGCGGAGCGTGCCAACCGCTGAACCTGGGTAGGGGACAGCCATGGCTGGGACCTTGGGTGTGGGTGGAGCAGGATCCTCCGACCTGCTGGTGACGCTTGCCGGTGGTCTCGACGAGCAGGAGCGTGTCGAGACCATGCGGATCATCACGCGCCGGCTGATCGCCGAGCGTGCTGCCGCGGCCGGCGGCCAGCGTGAGCGGCAGGTGGACGTCGGCACCCGCAGCAGGGCGTCGCGCGGGCGACGCCCGGTCACGCCTGCGGCGACCCGCTCTCAGGACAGTGACACCAGACGCCCGGAGAGCGGAAACGGCCAGCCGCTGAAGAACAGCCAGGCCCTGAAGCCCTGAGGCACTGGCCGGGTGACGTCAGCCGCAGGTCAACCGCAGCAGCCGCCCCCGCAACAGGCCCCGCCACCGCCGACGGCGGGCGCGGCGGCCATCGCGGGCGCCGACGCACCACGGCTCACCGCCACCGCGGAGAAGACCCGCGAGGTCTCCAGGTGACCTGCGGGGCACGGGGCCGCGGTGGTCGTGTCACTGTGGATCCCGCGACGCACCTCGAAGGACGCGTCGCACACACGGCATCGGTACTCGTAGGCAGGCACGAGCCAAGGATAGGCCGGCATCGCGACACGATGCCGGCCTGTCGCCCGGCCGGGTACCGGCTCCCGGGCGTCAGCTCCCGGGGGTCGGCGGGCCACCGCCGATGGCGGCGTGGCCCGACGGCGTCAGAGCCGCTCGATGATCGTCGCGTTGGCGAGGCCGCCGGCCTCGCACATCGTCTGCAGGCCGAACCGTCCACCGGTCTGTTCCAGCGCGTGCACCAGGGTCGTCATGATCCGCGCACCGCTGGCTCCGAGCGGGTGACCGAGAGCGATCGCCCCGCCCCGGGCGTTCACCTTCTCCGCCGGGGCACCGATCTCGGCGCGCCAGTCGAGGACCACCGCGGCGAACGCCTCGTTCACCTCGAACAGGTCGATGTCGTCGAGCCGTAGTCCGGAGCGCTCCAGGACGCGGCGGGTCGCGGGGATCACGCCGCGCAGCATCAGGAACGGGTCGTCACCGACGACCGCGAAGCTGTGCAGCCGCGCCCGCGGGCGCAGACCCAGCTCCCGGGCACGCTCGGAGGTCGTGATCAGCAGGGCGGCCGACCCGTCGCTGATCTGCGAGGCGTTGCCCGCCGTCACACTCCAGCCGATCTCCGGGAAGCGGGCCGCGCTCGCCTCGTCGTAGAACGCGGGACGCAGGCCGGCGAGCGCCGCCAGGCTCGACGTCGGGCGGATGCCCTCGTCCGCGGCCACCTCGACCACGGACCCGTCCGGGCGGGTGACCTTCACCGGTGCGATCTCGGGGGTGAACAGGCCGTCCTGCGCGGCCGCGGCAGCGCGCAGATGGCTGGCGAGTGCGAACTCGTCCATCTCGGCACGACTGATGCCTCGGCGGGCGCCGATCAGCTCGGCGCTGATCCCCTGCGGGACGAGGCCGGCCGGGTACCGCTCGTTGAGGCGGATCCCGCGGCTGTCGCCGGGGAGCGCCGCGGAGCCCATCGGCACGCGGCCCATCGACTCGACGCCGGCGGCGAGCACCATGTCGTACGCGCCGGAGATCACCCCCTGGGCGGCGAAGTGCACAGCCTGCTGGGACGAGCCGCACTGCCGGTCGATGGTGGTCGCCGGCACGGACTCGGGCAGGCCGGCCGCGAGCCCCGCCCAGCGGGCGATGTTCGCGGACTGCTCCCCGGTCTGGGTGACACAGCCGGCGATCACGTCATCGATCAGGGCGGGGTCGACCCCGGACCGCTCGACGACCGAGGCGAGGCTGTGGGCAAGCAGGTCGACGGGGTGGACCGGGGCGAGGCTCCCGCTGGCCCGCCCGCGCCCGATCGGGGTCCGTACCGCTTCGACGACGACGGCGTCACGCATCGGATGCTCCTCCGTCCCGAGTGAGTCCGAAAACCAGACTCACCGTGCTGCTTCAGTGTGGACCACTAGGTTGGAAAAGGCAACTCACCGCATGGGTCTCGCTGTGGGGGTGGTGTGGCGCGGCCCACGGGGTGTCACTCCGCGTCGACCAAGGGGGCGCCACCCCTCCCCGCGGGAGGCCGCCTGTCGAGGCGACCGGCGGCCGGAGCCCACGTAGCCTGAGGTCATGGCGGCTCCGCGATCATGAACGGGACCGGGTGTGCGGCGGGGGTGCCGCCGGTCGTCGCCGAGGTGCTGCGCGGTCGGGCGTCCGAGGCGGATGTCCTGGTCGAAAGCCGGATCCGAGGCACCGTCGTGGGGCTCGGCCCGGACGGCACCGTAGAGCTGTCCGCCGGCGATCCGGGTGCCGTGATCTCCCCGCGGTCCACGGTGAAGCCGATGCAGGCCGTCGGCATGCTGGCAGCCGGGCTCGACCGCGCGTTCGGTCCGGGCGGGCGAGGTATTCCACCCGAGCTGCTCGCGATCGTGTGCTCGTCGCACAGCGGCGAGCACACGCAGCTGGCGGCGGTCCGGGCAGTGCTCGCGGCGGTCGGGCGGACTCCGGCCGACCTGGCCTGCCCGCCGGACCTCCCGCTCGGGCGGCTCGCCTGCGAGCGGCACCTCGCCGCCGGTGGCGGACCCGAGCCGTTGTTGATGAACTGCTCAGGCAAACACGCCGGGATGATCGCCAGCTGTGTGGCCTCCGGCTGGCCGGTGGACGGCTACCAGGACCCGGATCATCCGCTGCAGCTCCGGATCCGGGCGTCAATCGAGGAGCTGGTCGGCGGCCCGGTGGCGGGCACCGCGGTGGACGGGTGCGGCGCGCCCCTGTTCGGGATCCCGCTGGTCGGCCTTGCCCGCGGGATGCGGAGGATCGCCCAGGCCGCTTCGGGGCCGCGGTCGCCCCGGCAGCGGGTCGCAGCGGCGATGCGGGCCTTCCCCGACCGCGTCGGCGGCCCGGGCCGGCCGGACACGGAGCTGATGCTCGCGGTGCCGTGGATCATCGCCAAGGACGGCGCCGAGGGCGTCTCGGTGGCCGCGACGGCGAGTGGCCTCGCGGCCGCGGTGAAGATCGAGGACGGGTCCCAGCGGGCGGCCATGCCGGTGCTGGTCGCCGCGCTGCGCCGCCTCGGTGCCTTCGACGGCCCGGATGCGGTGGACGAGGTGGACGAGGTGCGGCTCGCGGCGATCGGCGTCCCGAAGGTGCTCGGGGGTGGCGTCGAGGTGGGCAGGCTGCGGGCGTTTCTGGCGCCCTGAGAGTCGGCGACGTGCCCGGAAACGGTGTTGCGTGCGCGGGATAGCGGGTGTGTGCAATGCTGTCCGTCACATAAGCCTCACTCTGGGACATGGTCTGGGGGAGGGGGTAACGCGCGCGGTCCGGCCGATCACTCATCAGGCGGCGTGCTGATCCGCTTCACGGGATGGGGAGATGGCCGACAACGCGATGATCACCGACCAGGTCGCGATGCTCATGGGCGACCCGGGGATCACGGACCGGCTCACGGTGACCGGTCCTCCCGACGTCCTGCCGAGTCTGTATCGGGTGACGACCGTGGCGACGTCCAGCGTGGCCGCGGCAGCTGTCGGGGCGGGGCGGTTACTCGGCGTGCGCAACACGGGGAGCCTGTCCGCGGGTGACCAGCCGGCGATCGCGGTGGACACCCGGCACGCCTGCGCGGCGTTCCGGAGCGAGCGCTATCTGCGGCTCGACGGGCGTCCCCTGCCAAGCCCCTGGGACCCGATCTCGGGCTACTACCGGACGGCGGACGACCGGTGGATCCAGCTGCACTGCAACTTCCCGCACCACCGCAACGGGATCCTGGACCTGCTGGACGTGCCGAACGACCGCGCCGCGGTCGAGCGGGCCGTCGGGCGCTTCGAGGCCGAGTCCCTCGAGCTCGAGCTCCAGGCGATGGGCATGTGCGCCACGATGGCCCGCGACGAGGAGGAATGGCGGGTCCACCGGCAGGCGCGGGCGGTCGCCGAGCTTCCGTTGCTGGAGACGGAGCGGGTCGGGCCGGGTGACGCCGTCCCGCTGCCGCCGGCCGACCTGCCCGCCGCCGGCATCCGCGTGCTGGACATGACCCGCGTCATCGCCGGCCCGGTCTGCGCCCGGGTACTGGCCGGTTACGGCGCCGAGGTGCTGCGGGTGGGTGCCGCACACCTGCCGGAGGTCCGATCGCTGCTGATCGACACCGGGTTCGGCAAGCGCAACACCTTCCTCAACCTGCGGGTCGCCGCCGACGCGCGCCGGCTGGCCGAGCTGGTCTCGACAGCGGACGTGGTGATCCAGTCCTACCGACCGCGTGCGCTCGACCGGCTGGGGTTCGGCCCGGAGGCCCTGGCCCGCATGCGGCCGGGGATCGTCGTCGGAACCATCAGCGCCTACGGCCGGACCGGCCCGTGGAGTGGCCTGCGCGGCTTCGACAGCCTGGTCCAGACCGCGTCGGGTATCTCGGTGAGCGCGGCGCGGGCCGGCGGATGCGACCACCCGCACTCGCTGCCCGCACCCGTCCTGGACCACGCGACCGCGTACCTGCTCGCCTCCGGCGTCCTGTCGGCGCTCGCCCGGCGCGCCGCCGAGGGCGGGAGCTGGCACGTACGGGCCTCGCTGGCCCGGACCGGCCGCTGGCTGCAGGAGCTGGGCCACCACGACACCCTCGCCGCGCCCGACCTGACCAGAGCGGACGTCGAGGAGTTCTGCCGGCGGCTGCGGAGCGAGTTCGGTGAGCTCTCCTATGTGGCACCTCCGGGAGCGGTGGACGGCCGCGCCCCCGCGTGGACCATGGCACCGGCCTCCCTCGGCACCAGCCCTCCCGGCTGGGAGTCCAGCGAGTAGCCCAGGCCCTGGTCCGGCGTCCAGCGGCGCGTCCGGCCCGAACGGGCCGGGCGCCCGCGTCCACCGCGTCGCCGTCGCGTAGGACTGGGTCCTGCGGCATCGCCGCGGCGCGTGGACGCAAGGGGGGCGCACAACATGATCAGGCGACCGGCCAGGGGCGCGATCGCCCTCGCCGCCGTGCTGGTGGCGGGCCTCACGGCCTGCGGGCTCGGCCGGAACGACACCCCCGGCGACGGTCGGCGGACCATCACCATCGGCTTCCAGGGCATGCTCTCCGGCGACGACCGCAAGCTCGGCCTCAATGCTCTCGCCGGCGTGCGGACGGCCGTCGAGGATGTCAACGCGGACGCCAGCGTGCCGTTCCGGCTCAGGCTCGTCCAGGTCGACGACGCCGGCTCGACCGGCCGGGCACCGGGCGCGGCCCGCAGCCTCACCGGGAACTCCGACGTCCTGGCGGTCATCGGGCCGCTGCGCACCGACACCACCGAGGTCAGCGAGCCGTTCTACAGCGAGGCCGGCCTGCTCTCGGTGACTCCGTCCGCCACCGGCCCGGCCCTGACGGATCTGGGCTTCACGACCTTCTTCCGCGCCATCGCCCCCGACTCGGTGCAGGGCCGGGCCGTCGCCGACTACATCTCCACCGTGCTCGAGGCGACGAAGGTCTACTCGATCGACGACCGCGGCGAGTACGGCATCGGCCTGTCGACCGCGCTCGAGGCGGAGCTGAACTCCGACGGGGTGGACGTCATCCATGACGGCATCGACCCGACCCGCGACTACACCGCCCAGGCCGCTCGGATCACCACCGAGGCACCGGACGTCGTCTACTACGCCGGGTACTACGCCGACTTCGCCCGGCTGGCCGCGGCGCTGCGCGACAAGGGCTTCGCCGGCACCCTGATGGCCGGTGACGGCTCGAGGGACCCCCGGTTCGTCACCCGGGCCGGCGCGGACGTCGCCGAGGGAACCTACTTCTCCTGCGCCTGTGCCGACATCGGCGAGATCGACGGCGGCGGTGGCGACGGCGGCGGGGACCGGCCGGGGGCGGAGGAGTTCGTCGCGTCCTACGGGCGGCTCAACGGTGGAACGCCGCCGGGGGTCTTCTCCGCCGAGGCCTATGACGCCACCAACGCCGTGGTGCGAGTGCTCCGGACCATCGGTGACAGCCCGGACCGCGCCGCGGTCGCCCGGGCCTTCGCGGACGTCGACTGGAAGGGCGTGACCAGGGACGTCGCGTTCGAGGACACCGGCGAGCTCCGGGCGCCGACGGTCTATCTCTACAAGGTGGAGGACGGAGAGATCGTGGGTCTGGGGCAGATCTCGGACCTGATCGACTCCTGACGGCGGGACATGGCACGGCACGGTCGACCAGTCCGTTCGGCTCCGCGGGTTTCGTCGTAGGGTTGGGGCACGTCAAACCTTCCATTAACGTTAGGGTTGTCTGTCTCTCATGGTGCGGTCGCTGATCGATGGTGATGACCCGCCCCCGGGCCGCCTCGCGGACCGGGCGGCGGTGGTGACCGGTGCCTCCAGCGGCATCGGCTACGCCGTGGCACTTGATCTCGCGGCGGCCGGTGCGGCCGTCCTGGCAACGGGGCGCGATGACGCGGCCCTGTCCCGGCTCGCCCACGCCGCCGACCGGCGCGGGCTCGACGTGCGGGTCTTCGCCACCGAGATCACCGACGCGCGCGGCCGGGAGAAGCTGGCGGAGACGGCGCGGGAGGCTCTCGGCGAGGTCTCCGTGCTGGTGCATTCGGCCGGCGTCTACCACAGCAGCCCCATGAGCATCGCGAGCCTGGCCGACCTCGACGATCAGTACGCCGTGAACCTGCGGGCACCGTACGCGTTGACCCAGCTTCTCCTGCCGGACCTCACGCGGTCGTTCGGCGACATCATCTTCGTGAACTCCACGCAGGGCCTGGCCGCCGGCCCGGCGGTCGGTCAGTACGCCGCCACCAAACACGCCCTGCGGGCCATCGCGGACAGCCTGCGCGCCGAACTCGGGCCCACGGGCCCGCGGGTCTGCACGATCCTTCCCGGCCGAACGGCGACGGCCATGCAGAAGAAGATCTTCGAGAGCGAGGGGCGGGACTGGGATCCCGAAGGCCTCATGCAGCCGGAGGACGTCGCGGCGATGGTGCTTTCCGTCGTGGAGCTCCCCCGCAGGGTCGAAGTGACCGACATCGTGATGCGGCCCGCGCGAAAGGTGTCCTGACCGCCGGATTTCGGTGCGCGCAATGGATGGTGAACACCACACGGATCCCGCGGTGTTTCCCCGGACGGGCTCGAGAATCATGTTCTGACCCCGACACCCGGAGCACCAGGAGTACCCGTGTTCGGAGTGGCCAGAATCCTCGCCGCCCTTGTCCTCGCCGGCGCCGCCGTACTGACCGCCGGCACCTCCGCCTCCGCCGCTGCACATGACCCGGTCGTTTTCGTCCACGGTTTCAACGGTTCGGCCTCCACCTGGACCGACATGGTCGCCGACTTCCAGGCCCACGGCTATTCCTCGTCCGAGGTGGTCGTCTTCGTCTACGACTCGCACCAGTCGAACGTGACCACCGCGAACCAGCTGGCCACCAGGGTGTCCGCCGTCCGGGCCGCGACCGGCGCGGCGAAGGTCGACCTGGTCACCCATTCCATGGGCGCGCTGTCCTCCCGTTACTTCCTGAAGTCCCTGGGCGGCACGTCGGTCGTCGACGACTGGGTCTCGCTGGGTGGACCGAACCACGGGACCAGCACCGCGGTTCTGTGCTCCTGGCTTTACACCGCCTGCTCCCAGATGAGCCCTGGTTCGTCCTTCCTCGCCACGCTGAACGCCGGTGACGAGACGCCCGGAGCGGTCAGCTACGGAACCTGGTGGTCGTCCTGCGACGACGTCATCAATCCCGATTCGAGCGTTCCGCTCGCGGGCGCCGCGAACAACGCCGCCGGCTGCCTCGGCCATTCCGCGCTGCATGACGACGACACCGTCGCCACGGCGGTGCGGGCGTTCATCGCCTGAGCGCCCGGGCCTGCCGGGGCCTGCCATGGCCGGCCCGAGCCGGCCCGAGCCGGCCCGCCGGAGGCGTGAGACCCGGGTGTCCGGGTGGCGACGAGGCCACCCGGGCACCCGTCAACAGGGCCGTGACCAGCGGGTTTGCCTGAACGGGTAGAACTGTGTCGGTCTCGGTGCTGATGGTCATGGCCGGCTGACATACCCCCCTGAGACTCCGGTACCTTGTGCTCTGCCGGAAGCGTTCCGATCTCTCTGGTTCGTGCCAGTCGTGCGGTTCTTGCCGTGCGAAGCCACCACCGGGCGCTCCGTCACGAACATGAGGAGCTGGGTGATCGTGAGCGATTTCCGGCGCCGGACAGCGCTGGTGACGGGTGCGTCCTCGGGCATTGGAGCCGCGCTGGCCGAGGCGCTCGCCGCACGTGGAGCCGATCTCGTTCTCACCGCGCCGGACGAGGAGCGGCTCGTGCGGGTGGCCGACCGGCTGCGAGCCCTGCACGGCGTCGCCGTCGAGACGATCGCGGTCGACCTGGCCTTCGAGGACAGTCCGGACCGGCTGGCGGAGAAGGTTCTCGCCGCCGGGCACGAGATCGACGTCCTCGTGAACTGCGCCGGTTTCGGAACCCGCGGCCGTTACGACGAGCTCGCCGCGGAACGGGACCACCACGAGGTGATGGTCAACGTCGTCGCCGTCGAGCGGCTGACCCACCTGTTCCTTCCCGCGATGGCCGAGCGCGGCCGTGGCACAGTGATCAATGTTTCCTCGACCTCGGGGTTCCAGGCCGTCCCCTACATGGCCGTCTACGGGGCGTCGAAGGCGTTCGTGCTCTCCTTCTCGATCGCGCTGTGGGCCGAGTACCGGTCGCGGGGCATCAAGGTGCTGGCACTCTGCCCGGGCCCGACCGACACGAACTTCTTCGACGCCCTCGGCTCGCGGATGAACGCCGGCGGGCGGCTGCGCACCACCGACGAGGTCGTCACCAGCGCGTTCAGGGCCCTCGACAACGGCCAGCCGTATGTGATCGACGGCCGGTTGAACTATCTGACCTCGAACGCCTCGCGGCTGCTGGGCCGCGGACTCGTCGCGGGGATCACCGCGCGGGTCCTCGGGGCGAACGGCCGCGGCTGACCCGGTGGCGAGGCTGCCGACCGGGCCGGCACGCGCGGGAGTCTCCGTGCCCTGGACAAGCCGTCGTGGGGCGCGACGATATCGACCATGGACGCATACCAGCGAGCGTATGAGGACTGGCTGACCGATCCGGAGGCCTTCTGGGGTGCCGCGGCGCGGTCCGTCACCTGGACCCGCCCGCCGCGCCGGATCCTGGACGGCGACCGGCCCCCTTTCTATCGCTGGTTCCCCGACGCGGAGCTGAACACCAGCGTCAACGCCCTCGACCGGCATGTGGAGGCCGGCCGCGGTGAGCAGACCGCCCTCGTCTACGACTCGCCGGTCACCGGGACGGCCCGCCGCTACACCTTCACGCAGCTCACCGAGGAGGTCGCCCGGGCCGCCGGCGCGCTCGCCTCGCTCGGAGTCGGCCGCGGTGACCGGGTGATCATCTACCTGCCCATGATCCCGGAGGCGGTGGTCGCGATGCTGGCGTGCGCGCGCCTCGGCGCCGTCCACTCGGTGGTCTTCGGGGGTTTCGCGGCACCCGAGCTCGCCGCCCGCATTGATGACGCCCGCCCGAAGGCCGTGGTCAGCGCGTCCTGCGGCATCGAGCCGACGCGCCTGGTGCCGTACAAGCCGATGCTGGACGAGGCCATCGACCTCGCGGCCCACAAACCGGTGGCGTGCCTCGTCGTCCAGCGCGAACAGCAGCGCTGTGCGCTCGTCGCCGGCCGCGACCACGACTGGGAGCACCTGGTCACGGCGGCTCCGCCGCACCCGCCGGTGCCCGTCGCGGCGACGGACCCGCTGTACATCCTGTACACGTCGGGAACCACCGGCCGCCCGAAGGGGATCGTTCGTGACAACGGGGGCCACGCCGTCGCGATGGCCTGGTCGATGCGCAACGTGTACGGCATCGGGCCCGGCGACGTCATGTGGGCCGCCTCCGACATCGGCTGGGCGGTCGGCCATTCGTACACCGTCTACGCGCCCCTGCTCGCCGGAGCCACGACCGTCCTCTACGAGGGGAAGCCGGTCGGCACACCCGATGCGGGGGCGTTCTGGCGGGTGATCGCCGATCACGGGGTGAACGTCCTGTTCACCGCGCCGACCGCGATCCGGGCGATCAAGAAGGAGGATCCGGGCGCGGAGCTGGTCGGCCGTTACGACCTCTCGTCACTGCGGGCGCTGTTCCTCGCCGGCGAGCGTCTCGACCCGGCCACCTTCGACTGGGCCACGGGTGCGCTCGGCGTGGCGGTGATCGACAACTGGTGGCAGACCGAGACGGGGTGGCCTGTCGCCAGCTCGCCGTTCGGCCTCGAACGCCTCCCGCTGCGGGCCGGCAGCGCGTCCGTGCCGATGCCCGGGTACGACATCCGGGTGCTGGACGCGGAGGGCGCCGAGGTTCCCCGCGGAACCGAGGGCGCCCTCTGCCTGCGGCTGCCCCTGCCACCCGGCGCGCTGCCCACCCTCTGGGAGGACGACGACCGCTACGTGGCGTCGTACCTGTCGGCCTTCGACGGCTACTACCTGACCGGCGACGGCGGCTTCCTCGACGAGGACGGCTATGTCTTCGTCCTGGGCCGCACCGACGACGTCATCAACGTGGCCGGTCACCGGCTCTCGGCCGGCTCGATGGAAGCGGTGCTGGCCGCCCACCCGGCCGTCGCGGAGTGCGCTGTCGTCGGGGTGGCGGACTCCTTCAAGGGGCAGGTGCCCCGCGGCCTCGTCGTGATCAAGAGCGGTGCCGAGATCACGCCGCAGGCACTCGAAGCCGACCTGGTCGCACGCGTCCGCGCCGAGATCGGCCCGGTGGCCTCGCTGCGCCGGGTCGATGTGGTCGCCGCGCTGCCGAAGACCAGATCCGGCAAGATCCTGCGGCGGGTCATGCGGGAGCTGGCCGACGGCCGCTCGCCGGCGATCCCGTCCACGATCGAGGACGCCTCGGTGCTCGAGGCGATCCGGCCCGTGCTGGTACCCGAGTCGTCGGTCAGTGGTCGTGGTCCGCTGAGTCCCGGTGGTTGACGTAGTCGTCGGCGACCAGGTCGAGCCCGTCGGGAGGGTAACCGAGCTCCCGGCGGACGGAGCGGCGCCCGACGAGCAGCAGGTGAAGCATGTAGATCGGGACGTCGGCGCCCTGGCACCGCTGGTAACCCATCGTGAACCAGGTGTGCGCCTCCTGGAGCAGGTCATGCTCGGCGAGGGTCTCCGCCACCACCGCGTACACGTCCGGGTTCCTCGACCGGAGCGCCCGGATCTCGGCGCGGGTGGCGGCGGCCTCGTCGCCGGGCTCTCCGGAGTGCGCGTCCCCGCCCGCGTCGCCGCCTGTCTCGCCGCCTGGGGAGGCGCCGGCGAGCGCGCGGGCCTCCCGGCGCGCCCTGTCCCTGGCCATCAGCGCCTCGTGCAGCCACACCCGCGGATCGATGTCCTCTGCCGCGCCGCCGCTGGCCGTGGCGGCCGCGGCGGCGGCCATGGCCTCGCGGCAGCAGCGCACAGCGTCGTCCCACCGGTCGGCGAGACCGTACTGACCACAGGCGTGCACCAGGAGGCCCGCGGCGGTGATCTGGCCATGAAGCTCGGGCTGACCGGCGAGGTCCTCGAACCGGGCTGCGGCATCCTCGTGGCGGCCGTCACCCGCGGCGATGAAAACGATTTCTTCGACGTCTTCCTCGGTGAGCACGTCAACCATTGTTCCCTGCCTGCCCGCGGCTCCTCACACGGGCGGTGTCGCCCGCCGCGGGCAGCTGGGGCGCGCCGGCTACACGGGCTGCCGAGGAAGCCGACGCCGAGCTGCGAAACCGAGGTCGGCCCGGTGATACCAGGCCAGATCGGGCTCGCCCTCGATCCAGCAGAGGAGGACGCTCTCACCGTCGAGGACGGCGGGAAAATCGATCAGGAGCGGCGCGGCACCCTTGACCTGGATACCGTGTTCGGGAAACCAGGCGAGCGCCTCGGAGAGCCAGGCCTGAAGAGCCTTCATCTCGGCGAGGCCGCCCTTCGGCGACGAAGCGCCGTCTGCGAGCGCTGCGCTCAGTTCGGTGAGATCCGCCCGGCGCGCAACGAACTCGGCGGCGCGTTCGTGGATCTCGGGCATCAGAGCACGGGCCTCGTCGACGGAGAAGATCTGGTCCACGGAGCAAGTCCATCATGTCTCGGCGGGAAGCCGCCGGATTTGCTGGCACCGAACGGCACATACGTTCGTGGACCGAGGGCGGCCCTCCGGGACGCCACCCGCGGCCACGTCCGCGGGCACGGGCGGGATCAGGCGCGGCGCGCCATCTTGAGGGTCTTCTCCAGATGTTCCCGGTCGGCTTCGGTCGAACGTCCGTTCGTGGCCGCCGCGGGAATCTGGTGCCCACCGCCGAGCACGAGATCGGTGGTGTGGCGCATGCCCATGTCGCGCTGCTCGACGTCCAGGATTGCCTCCTCGACGCGGTAAAGTTTCTCGATCTTCGCGACTTTGGCCTCCACCTGCGCGGCGACGATGCGCAGCCGCCGCTCCGCTTTCGCGAGACGCCGTTCAAGGCGGCGGTCGACGAGGTTCGGCATCGGCTCGTCGCGCTCGGTCGGGTCGTGCAGGTACAGCTCGACAACCACGGCCACCAGCGGGATGAGAGCGGTGAGCAGGAAAGCCGGGCCTTCTCCGGTGTCGCCCGACGCACCCTGGATGCGGACCAGGATGCCCGCGACCGACAGCAGCAGAAAAACGAGTGCGGTGATGGCGAGTGCGGCCACGGAGGTGCGGGAGGTGACGAGCTGCTCGCGGACCTCACCGTCCACCCGCACCGTCCCGGCGTCCGCGGCGCGCAGGAGCTGGGACTGGGCCCGCGCCAGAATCGCACCCTTGATGGCATGGGCGAGCACCATGCCGGCGATGAACACCGCGATCCCGAGGATGCCGCCGAGGAACCAGCTGATGCTGTACTCCTCGGCGTCGGTGATGACGCTGTAGGCCTCGGCGAAGACGGTGAAGTCGAGAGCGGCCAGCACGACCATGATCAGGGACCGGACCGCCGGGGCGGCGTGCAGCTGAGGAATACGCTCCTGGATGCCGACACTGCGCCACAGCCGGCCTTGTTCCACCTTGTGCTTGACGAGTTCGGACCGGCGCTCGCGGCGTTCTGCCCGGGAGTCGATCTCCATGCGGAGCCCGGCGATCAGCTCCTCGAGTGTCCGGGCGTCCGCGCGGACGGCGGCCCGCACCTCCTGGACCTCGGCCTCTTCCAGACTTTTGAGGACCTTCGGGCGCGTCTCGGCTCCGGCCAGCGCGATATCAGCGTCACCGACCTGACGGATGAGCTGCTTGGCGAGGCGTCCTGGCCGATTTCCTCTGCGCAGCACCTGACAGTCTCTCTTTCCGGGTTCGGGTCACACGGAAACGGGGTCCGGATTCGGGCGTCCGACGACGTGCGGTGTATCGGGCAGTCAGTCGATCGGACGGGCAAAGGTCCCGCCCACGAAGCAGAGCATGGCGGTGACGATTCCGAGCACCGAGGCGACCATCGCCTCGCGGGCGCCTTCCGTTTCGTCGCCGGCGAAGAACATGGTCAGGACGAGAGTCCCGACCCCGACGATGGCGCCGATCGCGCCGAGCATGAACCGGCGGGCGATCGTCTCCCGGGGCGGCAGAATGGAAAGGGCGTCGATCGGCGCGATCCGGCCGGCACGCGCCCGGTTGCCGACCCGGCGGCGGATGTCGCGCAGCCGGAAGGTGTTTCCGGCGATGAAGAAGCTCACCGCCGTCACAATCATCGATCCGGTCACCGAGACCCGGGCGAACGGGGATGACAGGGTCAGCCAGACCCAGGCTTCCAGCAGCGCGAGCAGGACCAGACAGGTCGCGATGACCACCGTCGACCGCATCAGTGCGGGGCTGAAGTGCTGCTCCTCGGGTTCGAACAGGGCGCCCATCGGCCGTCTCCTTGCGGTTGCGCCGGCCGTCCGCAGCGGGAGTGCCCCGGCGGTGGGCGGTCCTGCGGTGAGGGTTCCTGCGGTGAGGGTTCCTGGGCCAGCCGGGCCAGCCGGGCCAGCCGGGCCAGCTGTGCCAGGTGGTCCGGCGGTGAAGGCGCTGGCCGCGAAAGGGCCTGGCCTGAACGCACTGGCGGTGAACGCGCCGGTGGACGTCGTGCCGCCAGCGCGCGGCAGCATTCCCGGCTCTGCCTCCGGCATCGGTTTCGGCCCTGGCCCGAGCCCCGGCCCTGGCCCCGGTTCCTGTCCCGGATGATCCGTCCAGGTGCCGGGAGCGATCTCAGCCGCAGTCACTGCTGATCCGTCGGCACAGCTCGCCCCGAAGGTAGCGGGCGATGTCCTGCTGAGGCTTGGTGACCGCCCCTGCGTTCACACCGATGAAGCGGACCCTGCTGTCCGCGATCGGGGTGAGCTGCTGCGTGTCGGGGGAGAAACAGCGCCGCACCATCGCCTCGGCGATCTGGATGGAGGCCTTCTTCCCGTCGACGTTCAGGCAGTCGGACGCCTCGCCGGACCCGAGGAGATCACTCCAGACCACGACGGTCACCGCGCCGATGCTGACCCCGGGGCCGCCCCGCAGGGTCGCGATCTCGTCGTTCACCCCGGCGAGCAGGGGAGTGACGCTTCCGGTCGGACTGACGCGCTCGCTCTGGACGAGGTGGTCGACCTCCTCGGTGAGCGCGTCGACGGCCGCGACGCGGTCCTTCTCCTCGCGGGTCTCGTTGTTCCGGTCGATCCTGAACAGCTTGCTGCCGTCGAGGCAGTCGGAGTGGGTCAGTCCAGTGGTCCCGCCGCTGCCGGCGACGAGGCGCATGTACTGGCCCTCCCGCAGCGCGGTGTCGAAGTACGGCCGAACCGCCTGCGAGATCCGGGCCGCGCTCGCCGCGGAGTTGTCCGAGATGTCGAGGTAGAGCATCAGGAGCGGGGCGCTCTGACCGCCCTCGGGCGGGTCGTCCTGGTACCGGCTGCAGTCGATGGCGCCGCCGGTCTCCCGTCCGAGCATCGTGTCCATGGCGCCGCAGCCGGCGAGCGCCGGTGCGGCAAGCAGCAGCGCGGCTCCCGCCAGCACACCGGCGGCGCGGCCGAGCCGGGGGCTGCGGGGGCGAGGGCGGCTGGGGCGGCGGCGACTGCGTCCGTTGCGCATCCCGGTCACCTCAGCACGATCTCTACCCGGCGCCGGCTGGCGTCCGCGACGTTGTCGGCGGCACCCTGCTCGCCTCTGGCGAGGACCTCGAGCAGCGAGGCCGGGATGGCCTGCCCGGCCAGATACGCCTGGACGGCGCTCGCGCGCCGCCGGGAGAGCTCGAGATTGTGCTCCGTGGCCCCGAGCCCGTCGCTGTACCCGACGACCTGGACGCGCCCGTCGTGCTCGCGGATCTGGGGGACGATGCCGGCGAGTGCGGTGGCGGCCTCGGGCCGCAGGACGTCGCTGTCGGCGTCGAACAGGTAGTCCGCACTGACCGTGGAGACCCGGCTGCCGTCGGCCTGGGTGATGAAGTTGCCCAGCGGTGGGAGCGGGTCCGCGACCACGGCCGGTGGCACTCTGGTGGCATGCGGCGCAGGGGTGAAGGTGGACGCGGCGGCGTCCTTGGAGCAAGCTGCTGTTAGTCCCAGGAAAACGGCAAGCGCGAGCGGTGTGCACACCGAAGTTCCGGGTAGCCGGCGTCCTCTGGACACGGCACGTCCGGCGGTGCGAAACGCGTGATACACGGTCGGCCCCCAACAGCGAGTGCGGCGCCAACCATAACCGTGCCGAATAGGCCCGCTTCACCCAGGCTTGGGTGTTGTGTCAACAGTGGGATGGGGGCGTTCTGTGTTGACGTCGCGGGGGCTGTGGTGATGGCTGCCGGCGGTCGGGGGCGCCTCGTGGGTGCTACCGGAGAATCCGGTTCACACGCTGTGCTCCGGGGCGTGCACCATGGACGCGGAAAACGTGCACCTCGCAGTTCCAGGGCGTTCTGTCACATTTCATGCCGAATTTCGCGGGCGAACTCGGCGCCCGTCGCGAGGGTGCCGGCCGTGGGGCGGCCAGCCCTGGAGCGGGTGGTGTCGAAGCGGGTGGAGCGGGAATGGCCGGCGCTCGCGTGCTCCACACCATCCGTCGAAGACGGACCCGTCGGTCCGTCGGCCCAGCAGCCGGCTGGCTGGCTGGACCGACGAACCGGCGTCAGCCCGGATCCGGAGACCCCGCCGAAGGTCGAGGACGCCCCACAGCGTCACGACGGAGTCGGCCCGGGAGCCGGAGCCGAGGAGCGAGGGCCGTGCCGGCTCCGAGGCTCAGCGACGTCGGGACGCGTTGACCGCGAAGACCGCCAGCGGCGGGATGAACATCGCGACCGCCATCATGCCGAGCGCCACCGGAACCGAGTAGAGCCGGATGACCGCGCCGGAGAGCACGAACAGCGCCAGGCACAGCGTCATGGAGATCAGGTACCTGCGCCGTGCCGGCCGGTCCGCACCCCACGAGGGCAGCGCGTCGTCGTCCGACCAGGCACTCCACGCATCCGGCTGCCCCAGTCCGCCGCCCGCCGTCCAGCCGAAGGCGTCCGTGGGTTCGGAGCGGCGGCGTGAGCGCCGCCGGCCGCCCGGGAACCTGCGGCGCCCGGCCTCGTCCGGCTCGCCCGGGAAATCCCGGCCGGGGGCGTAGTCGTTGCCGACTCCCGCTCCCGCTCCCGCGCCGGAGCCGGTCCGGTCGCCGGCCGGCGACCGGGTGCCCGGCCCGGTGCCGTCCGCCGCAGGGGCCCAGCCGTCCGCGGCCGGGCTGTCAGCAGCCGTGCCGGCCGCAGCCGGGCCGCTCGTACCTGAGCCGCCCGCGCCCGGGGCTGGCCGGCCGTTCGAGCCTGGCCGGCCGGTTGCCGGGTGCCGGCCGTCCGCGGCGTGGCGACCGCCGGGCGCGCCCCGCCCGTCCGACGGCCGGATTCCACCGGAACGGCCCGGCTGGTCATAGCCGTCGAGCAGATGGGCGAGCCACAGATCATGGGCGCGCCGCATTCCGGGATCGCTGAGGACCCGGTATGCCGCGTTCACCCGGAGGAACGCGCGTTGCGAACCACCGGCATCCGGATGCGCGCGCTTCACCACGCGGCGATAGGCAGCGTGGACTTCCTCGTCCGAAGCCGTGGGTGCGATCCCGAGCACCTCGTACATCGAGGCCCGCAAGTACTGGGCCGACTGGCTTTTTGGCGTATCACGCATGGCGATCACCTCCCGGCGCCCGTGCAGTGGGGCGTCGCGTCGACCTGGTCCCCACCGTAGGCCGGATCTCGCGGATCGGCCTGTCCCCGTCGCGGTGAGCGGCGCCACGGATAGCCCGAAGGTCGGTCGCCGTCAGTGCGGTCTGGCCGTGACGAAGATCGATGTCGACGGAACGAACTGCCCGCGAAGGGGGCCCCACTGGCCCCACTCCCGGTCGTGCCCCTCAGGCCATTCCGGCTCGATGACGTCGATGAGCAGCAGGCCAGCGGCGACGATCTCCCGGATGCGGTCGCCCATCGTCCGGTGTGCCTCTACATAGACGGGCTCGCCGCCATCGGAATGCTCTGTGTACGCCCGTCGGTCGAAGTAACTGTGGAAGACGACTAGCCCGTTGGCGTCGGGGGCATCCGGCAGGCACCACACGAAGGGGTGGGTGGTCGAGAAGACCCACCGGCCTCCCGGACGCAGGACACGGGCCACCTCTCTCATCAGCGCGGCGCTGTCGGCGACGAACGGGACCGCTCCGAACGCCGAACACGCGATGTCGATGCTCCCCGACCGCACCGGGAGAGTGATCGCATCCGCCTGGACGAGCGGAACCGGCACCCCGGTGCGTTCGTTGAGCGCGCGCGCCTGGGCGAGCTGGCCGGTGGACAGGTCGGTGGCGATGACCGTGGCGCCCTGGCCGGCCAGCCACCGCGCGCACTGGGCTCCGCCGCAGCCGACCTCCAGCACGGTTCGTCCGGCCACGTCACCGAGCAGGTGGACGTCGGATTCGCGCAGTCCCTCCGGACTCCAGCAGAAGTCGACGTCGCCGAGGAAGTCTCCGTGCTCGGCGTAGTAGGCGGCGGCCTCGTTGTCCCAGTAGTGCCGGTTGGCGGCCCTGGCGCCGTCGGAGTCGATGTCGGTGTACCCGTAAGCGGGGCCGGTGGAGATGTTCACGGCCGACATGCTCGCATCACGCCCGCCAGGGCCGGGCCCGCCGCTTCACACCGCTTCACACCGCTTCACGTCGGTCCCGCGGAAAGAGGAGCGCCGTACGCGTCAGCGGGGCAGCGGAGCGGAGGCGAGAACCGCGCCTGTCGGCTGTGTGGAACCACCGGACGGCTCGACGGTGACCTTGATCGAGGTCACCTCCTTCCTGACAGTCATGAACTGGGTGCTTCGCCCGGCGTTGCCCGCGACGATGCCGGCTGACTGGACACCCTTCGCATCCGCCGCCCAGAGCTGGTATACCCGCCCGGCGGGGAGCGGGGGCAGGTCACGGATGTCGACGAACACCCTGTCCGCCGCGGCGACCACCGCGAGGTTCCCGCCGCCGGTCATCGGCTGCGCCGTCCGGGCCGCCAGCTCCGACGTGACCGCGCTGAGATCCGCCGCCTCGGCCCGCACCTCGGTGAGCTGGCGACGCTGGTCGATCGTCACTCCGGTGACGACGCCGAGCGCCACGAGGGCGATGACGGCGGCGGCGCTCGCGGCGATCGCCACCGCCAGCGGGCGGCGCTGGCCGCGGCGGCGCTGGCCCGACAGGGTCGGCGGGAGCTGGCGGGTGGCCGCGATCTCCCGCAGGACCGCCGCGCGGAGCGGGGCCGGCGGCGTCCGCGGCACCGCCCCGCCGAGGACCCCGGCGACGGCGCGCAGCTCGGCCAGCTCCGCCGCGCACTCCGGGCAGGCGGCGAGATGCGCCTCGATCTCGGCGCGGTCGGTGTCGTCGACCGCGTCCAGCGCATAGGCGCCGATCAGGGTGTGTGCCTCCGGCGATGTCATGCTCCCACCCCCAGGCAGTCGCGCAGCCGGATCAGCCCGTCGCGCATGCGGGTCTTCACGGTCGGCACCGGGGTCGCGAGCAGCTCCGCGACCTCCCGGTAGGTGTATCCGCTGTAGTAGGCGAGTGAGATCGACTCGCGTTGCAGGTGGGTGAGGCCGTCCAGGCACCGGCCCAGCCGCTCGTACTCCAGGCGCAGCTCGACCTGCTCGACGACCTGGTCGTAGCCGGTCCCGCCGTCCCGCGGTGCCGCCGCGGCGACCCGCCACTCCCGTTCGGTCGCGGCCTGCGCGGACCGCACCCTGTCCACGGCCCGCCGGTGCGCGAGGGTGCAGACCCAGCCCGCGGCGCTTCCCCGCGCCGGGTCGAACCGGTTCGCCTGCCGCCAGACCTCGACGAAGACCTCCTGGGTGACCTCCTCGGCCTGTGACGGGTCCCGAACGACCCGCCTGACCAGCCCGAACACGCGTGCCGAGAGCTGGTCGTAGACAGCTGCGAAGGCGTGGGTGTCGCCGCGCCCGGCGCGTAGCAGCAACTGCTCCACGTCCGGCGCTCCCTCGTTGGTGGCGCCACCACCGGGGTCATGAGCAGCGACAGCGCGCAGGACGCGCCCGTCGTCGTCGGCTTGTCGTTGCATCGGGCGGGTCCTCCGGATCGTGGGAGCAGAGCCGGCCGGGCCGGGCCGGTGGCACCGCCACCCGCGCCGCGTCACCAGCGGGTCGATCACCGGCGGCTCCGCGGCCGGCGGTGCTCACTTGTACTTCGGCGCCAACCGGCCGGCGGATTGCCCGCGGGCCGGGAAATTCCGCGCCGGCCGAAGCCGCGGGCCGGACCCGCGCCGGCCGGACCCGGACCGGCCTCGTTCCTGCCCGCCACGCGAGCTGTCGGTCACGTATCTAGACGGAGGTGTGGGTGATCGCCTCGCCGATCACCGCGCGGTTCTCCACGATGCTCACCGGGGTGTAGACGACGGTGCCGCCGACGCCGCGGTCGACGAGCCGCCCGCGGCGGCTCTCCCCGACGATGCGGGCCCGGCCCTGGAGGGAGTCCAGGCTGACCTCCCGGTCCGCCGGTCCGAACGGGCCGGTGCCCGCGAGCCCTGCCTGCTGGGGAGCCTCGGTCGCGTACACGCGAACGATCGAGCCGGGCACGGTCGTCCACCGCAGCACCGTTCCGCCGAGGGTGTCGCGGACCTCGAGATCCACCACGGCGCGGGGCCTGGCGATGACCTTCGCGGTCACCTCGGCGTAGCTGTCGGGCCGCAGCCCGTCCGACTCCTCCCCGGCGGCCACCCACACGCGGTAGCGGTAGACGGCGCCGGCCTGCACGTCGCTGTCGACGAAACCACCCTTGAACCCGCGGTACCGCCGCATCGCTCCACGGACGGACGACGTCTCGTCGTGGGTCCGCTCGATGACGACCTCGTCGTGGCTGGGCAGCGGACGCCAGGACAGGACGACGGCGTCGTCGGCCATGTCCGCGCGCAGGGCGGTCACGGGAGGCAGCACCGTTCGCGCCGGGCCGGGTGCCGGCGCCGACCTGGCCGCTCCGGCGGACCGGGGCCCGACGGCGACGATCTCGTGCCACACGCGGACCCCCTTGGGCACCCCGGCGTCGAACAGCTGGGTCGCGGCGGTGCTCCCGAGGCTGCGTTCCCGCCGCCCGGCCGCGGATGTCGGATCCGCGGTCACCCGGACCACACGGTAGGTCTCGGCGCCCGGTGCGGGTGCCCAGGAGACCAGCAACGCCCCGTCCTGCTCGGCGACGGTGACCTCCGTCGGCGGCGGTGGGGCGGCGTCCCCCCCGGACCGGCCGGGCGGCTCCGCGGGCTGGGCAGGGGCCTGCGCGGACTGCGCGGACTGCGCGGACTGCGCGGACTGCGCGGACTGGGCAGGCGGGTTCGAGGGCTCCGCCGGCGTGCCTGCGGCCGCGGCGGGCCCCGCCTGCCGCGACCGTGCGGGAACGGGCACCGCGAACGTCGTCGGTGCGTCGGGGTCGGGGAGGGTGGGTGTCTGCCGCCCGGGTTCCGGGCCGTCGTCATCGGCGCGCGCACGCCAGCCCAGGCCGTCGGCGCGGACGACAGCGCCGGGCGGACCGGAGGCGTCGAGGGGACCGTCGGCCCCGGCCGGCGCGCCGAGCACGGTCGTTCCGGTCCGGGAGCCGGTCTCGCCCAGCCCGGCCCGCTCGGACGTCTCGACCGGCCGGTCCGCTCCGGTCAGGTCGGCGAGCATCGACCGCGCGGCACCGGCGGGCAGCCGCCGTTGCGGATCCTTCTCCAACAGGCCGGTGAGGATGCCCGTCAGCGGGCCGGCGAGCCGCATCGGCGTCGGCGGATGGAGCAGCACCGAGGTGAGCATGGCGCCGAAGCTCTCCCGCTCGAACGGGGGACGCCCCTCGACCGCGAAGTACAGCGTGCCGCCCAGGCTGAACAGATCGGCTTCGAAGTTGGCCGGAGCGTTGTTCAGCCGCTCGGGCGCCATGTAGAGCGGGGTGCCGAGTACTCCGGTCACGGTCAGTGTCGGGTCACCGTCGCCGGTCGCGATGCCGAAGTCGGTGAGCACCACACGACCGTCCGTGCCGAGAAGGATGTTCGACGGCTTCACATCGCGATGGACGATGCCCCGGTCGCGGGCGGCGACCAGAGCGTCGATCACGGCTATGCCGATCTGGGCGACGTCCGACACCGGAAGTGGGCCGGTGTCGCGGACCACCTCGAACAGCGACCGGGACGGCACCAGCTCCATGACGATCCACGGCAGGTCGTTCTCGAGGACGACGTCCAGGATGGTCACCACATGCGGGTGGGCGCGCAGCTTGGCGGCGTGCCGGGCCTCGCGCATCGCCCGCTCCACGCGCTCGGCCCGCTCGGAGTTCGGCACCCCGCCGGCGAACTCGATCTCCTTGAGCGCGACCTCGGTCTCCAGAACCTGGTCGAAGGCGCGCCAGACGGTTCCCATCGCGCCGGCTCCAAGCCGGGCCACGAGCCGGTAACGGCCCGCCACGAGCCGTGCACCACCCGGACCGACTGCCACCTGACCCCCTCGGCCCATATCTGTACCAGGCCAGCATCTCAGGCGGCGGTTGGCGGCGGGGCAGCAGGACGGATCGCGGACATCGGGTCAGCGCCGCGGAACCCACAGCCTGACGCCGTCGACGACGGTCGGTCCGAAGCCGACGAGGCCGGTCACCAGGCTGGCGAGTTCGTCGTGGCCGGGGGTGGGGCCGAGGATCACCGCATCCGGGGCGAGCGCGTCGAAGGCGACGCGGACGGTGGGGTCGGCGAGGACGGCCGCGGCGTCCGCCCGGCCCTGCTCGATGGCCACGAGCACGCTGTTCAGCGGATCCGTCCAGGCGTTGAAGGCAGCGCGGCCGTCCGGGCCCGGAATGGTGCAGTAGCAGCCGGCGAGGCGGAACCGGTACCCGGCCTCGGCCTGCCACAGCATCGCCTCGGTGCGCGCCGGATACGGGTAGGGCAGCACCAGGGCCGTCGCCCCTTCGGGAACGGCGCGTACGGCGTCACCGGTGAAGAAGGCGGGGGTGGTCGCCGGCGTCGTGACATGGTCGCGAGGCACCAGGGGAACCAGCATCACCACCGTGACCAGCACCAGCGCCGCGCGGGAGCGCCGTTGCGGCGTCCGGTGACGGGCGGTCTGCGGGGGATCGGCCCCGGATCGGGTCGCCACCCCGGCGGCACGGTGCAGGCCGACCGCGACGACGATGCCCACGAACATCATCACGTACAGCGCCAGCCGGGACGGCAGCGCGCTGTTGATGACGGGCAGGCTCTCCAGGGGCAGCCAGGGCAGCCGGACCCGGGTCGTCCGCCCGTCGACGTGCAGATGCCCGCCCAGCGACAACAGCGCCGTCACCACGGCCAGCCGGGAGAACAGCGCGACCAGCGGATCGCGCCGCAGCACGACGGCGACACCCGCCGCGGCGATGATCAGCGGGATACCGAGATAGCCGGTCACCTCCACCGCGTTGCCGGTGAAGCGGCTGCTGTGGCGGAGCGCGGCGTCCGGTGCGAGCCGCTGGGCCGGGGTCGGCGTGACAAAGGTGAACAGGTCGGAGACGGCCACGTTGTGCGGCTGGATGTTCCCGTGCACCCGCTGGGCGCCGAAGAACTGGACGGCCAGCGGCCAGGCGAGGAGTGTGCCGGCGACGATCGCACAGGTCAGCAGCCCACGCCCGAGTGCGGCGGCCCGGTCCCGGGCGAGCTGGCGATGGGTCAGCCCGCCGATGAGCAGACCGAGCCCGCCGATGAGCGCGGACGTCGCCAGGACCTCCTCGGCGATCATCGCCTGCGCCGCGACGGCGACTCCGAGCAGCGCCCCGGTCCGCGCCGGACTCCGCCCGCGCACCAGCAGGTCGTCGAGCAGCAGGAGCAGGAGCGGCGGGAAGACGGCGAACGTGAGGTGCAGATGGCCGTACGACTCGCCGATCATGTACGGCCCGAAGCCGTAGAGGAGGCCGGCGACGGCGGCGGGCGGCGCCGACACCCACCGCAGCAGGACGAGGAACAGCAGAAAGCCGGACAGGGCCGGTGCCAGGGTGATCAGCAGGTTCAGGCTGACGACCGGGCCGAACATCGCCGTCACCGGTGCGGCGAGCAGACCGAGCAGCGGGACGGGCGTGCTCCACAGGATGTTGGTGCCGGCCGGGGCGTTCAGGTGCGAGGTGACGAACGGGTCGAGTCCCTCGACCAGGGCGTGCGGGATCCAGCCGAGATACCAGGCGAAGAGGATCGAGTCGCTGTAGCCGTAGACCACACCGCCGGGGTCCGCCCACGCGGCGCGGAAGAGCGCGAACGCGAGAACGAGGTACCCGGCGAGGACGGCGAGCGGCATCCGCGCCGCCCGCGCGCGAGCCGTCCAGCTGGCAGGTGCCGAGTGGTGTCCTGCGACCGTCGGGCCGGATTCGTCCGTGCCGGCTGCCATGCCGCTCCCCCTCGCCACGGGACATGCCCGGTGGCCGCGACCCCGTCAGGAAAGGGCTGAAGCCGCATATAGGCGCAGTTGGGGCAATATGGTCCGTTTGTGTGCGGACAAGACCCTAGTCCTGGCGCGGGTTCGGGTCTCGGGCGAGGGGGCGTTGGTCGTCCCATTCGGCGACGAGCGCCGACCAGGTGCGGTAGCGCGCGACCGAATAGCGGGGGGAGACCAGGCCGCGCGGGTCGAACACGGCGACCGGGTAGCCGCGCTGGGCCCGGTAGCCGCGCTCGGCGATGATCACGCGTCCGCCGAGCCGGACGGCGCCGATGACGCAGGGCAGCCTCGTCCACCGGGGCAGCCGCGCGGCCGCCAGGAGGGCGGTGTCGCGCCAGGCGTAGAGGCCGCACAGGCAGTCCTCGGCCGGCAGCAGGTCGTGCGGCGGGTCCTGCCCGGACGCCGTGGCACGCAGGCAGTGTGCCTCGGTCAGACCGTCCGGGCGCCAGAGCAGCATCCCGGACGGGAAGGGCGACCAAGGGGTCCAGGCGGGGCGCAGCAGCCCGTCACCGTCCACCGCCCACTGGCGCCAGCCGAGCAGGCTCACACCGGCGCCACGGGCGCCGTCACCGGTCCGGCGGGCTCGAGCGGTCGCGCCGGTTCCGCGGGTTCCGCCGGTTCCGCGGGCCCTGCGGGTTGAGCCGGAGCTGGCAGGGTCGGGACCGGCCCGGGAGCCGTCAGCGGCTCCTCGTCGGGAAATCCGATCGGTTCGTCCTCGACGATGCGTTCAGGCTTGCCGACGTCGCCCATTCCCGCCACGTTCCTCCGACCCAAGGACTGGGGTCAATGCCCCGATTTGCCCAGTTGTCGACGTCCTCACGGATAGTCCACCGGGGTGGTTGCGAGCCCCATGGCGGCGCTTCGGGCCAGCCGCGCCGGGCGCCGGGCCGTCCTAGTAGACCGTCGCCTCTAATATTCGGGGTAGAGGTGGCGGAGTTTGGTGCGGGCGTCGCTGGCGGTGAAGTGCCAGGTGACCTGTCGCTGGTCGGTGTTGACCGTGTTCTGCCAGGCGGTGAGTT
>NZ_JBFLUG010000310.1:0-2983 GCF_041008525.1 Parafrankia sp. FMc2
GGGGCTGCTCCCGGCCCAAGCCAGAAACAGCCCCCACCAAAAGAAGTCCGGCGGCGTCCTACTCTCCCACGCGGTACCCCGCGCAGTACCATCGGCGCTGAAGGGCTTAGCTACCGGGTTCGGAATGGAACCGGGCGTTTCCCCTTCGCCAAAGCCACCGAAACACTATCAGACCCGACCCAGAACCGGTCGCAGCCCGAGAACCGCACAGTGGACGCAAAACAGCAGAATCTTTGTGGTCAAGCCCTCGGCCTATTAGTACCGGTCAGCTCCATGCGTTGCCGCACTTCCACCTCCGGCCTATCAACCCGATCATCTAGTCGGGGGCCTTACCAGGCTACCCTGTGGGAGACCTCATCTTGAAGCGAGCTTCCCGCTTAGATGCTTTCAGCGGTTATCCCTTCCGAACGTAGCCAACCAGCCATGCCCTTGGCAGAACAACTGGCACACCAGAGGTTCGTCCGTCCCGGTCCTCTCGTACTAGGGACAGCCCTTCTCAAGTCTCCTGCGCGCGCGGCGGATAGGGACCGAACTGTCTCACGACGTTCTAAACCCAGCTCGCGTACCGCTTTAATGGGCGAACAGCCCAACCCTTGGGACCTACTCCAGCCCCAGGATGCGACGAGCCGACATCGAGGTGCCAAACCTTGCCGTCGATATGGACTCTTGGGCAAGATCAGCCTGTTATCCCCGGGGTACCTTTTATCCGTTGAGCGACGGCGCTTCCACAAGCCACCGCCGGATCACTAGTCCCTGCTTTCGCACCTGCTCGACATGTCTGTCTCACAGTCAAGCTCCCTTGTGCACTTGCACTCGACACCTGATTGCCAACCAGGCTGAGGGAACCTTTGGGCGCCTCCGTTACCCTTTGGGAGGCAACCGCCCCAGTTAAACTACCCACCTGACACTGTCCCTGATCCGGATCACGGACCGAGGTTAGACATCCAGTACGACCAGAGTGGTATTTCAACAATGACTCCACCAGAACTGGCGTCCTGGCTTCACAGTCTCCCACCTATCCTACACAAGACGAACCGAACACCAATATCAAGCTGTAGTAAAGGTCCCGGGGTCTTTCCGTCCTGCCGCGCGTAACGAGCATCTTTACTCGTAGTGCAATTTCGCCGAGTCTGTGGTTGAGACAGTAGGAAAGTCGTTACGCCATTCGTGCAGGTCGGAACTTACCCGACAAGGAATTTCGCTACCTTAGGATGGTTATAGTTACCACCGCCGTTTACTGGCGCTTAAGTTCTGAGCTTCGCCCCGAAGAGCTAACCCGTCCCCTTAACGTTCCAGCACCGGGCAGGCGTCACTCCGTATACATCGTCTTACGACTTCGCACGGAGCTGTGTTTTTAGTAAACAGTCGCTTTCCCCTGGTCTCTGCGGCCCCTCCCCGCTTCGGAGGTAAACTCCTACACAGGAAGTGGCCCCCCTTCTCCCGAAGTTACGGGGGCATTTTGCCGAGTTCCTTAACCACAGTTCACTCGCACGCCTTGGTATTCTCTACCTGACCACCTGTGTCGGTTTAGGGTACGGGCGGCCCTGACACTCGCTAGAGGCTTTTCTCGGCAGCATGGGATCACCCACTTCGCCACAATCGGCTCGGCATCAGGTCTCAGGCACAAGAGACGCGGATTTGCCTACGTCTCGCCCTACACCCTTGCCCCAGGAAAACCACCTCCTGGGTTGGACTACCCTCCTGCGTCACCCCATCGCTTGCCTACTACCAGCCAGGATCCCGACCAGTCCAAGCCCCACCCGAAAGCAGAACAAGAACCAGAACGGTTAGCATAACCAGGTTCAGCATGGGCGCGTCAGCGCCGGTACGGGAATATCAACCCGTTGTCCATCGACTACGCCTGTCGGCCTCGCCTTAGGTCCCGACTCACCCTGGGCGGAAAAGCCTGCCCCAGGAACCCTTGGTCATTCGGCGGACGGGATTCTCACCCGTCATTCGCTACTCATGCCTGCATTCTCACTCGTGTAGCGTCCACGGCTGGGTCACCCCGCCGCTTCACTCGCTACACGACGCTCCCCTACCCATACACAACGTGTATGCCGCAGCTTCGGCGGTGCGCTTGAGCCCCGCTACATTGTCGGCGCGGAATCACTTGACCAGTGAGCTATTACGCACTCTTTCAAGGGTGGCTGCTTCTAAGCCAACCTCCTGGTTGTCTATGCGACTCCACATCCTTTTCCACTTAGCGCACGCTTAGGGGCCTTAGCTGGCGATCTGGGCTGTTTCCCTCTCGACTACGAAGCTTATCCCCCGCAGTCTCACTGCCGCGCTTCACTTACCGGCATTCGGAGTTTGGCTGACTTCAGTAAGCTTGTGGGCCCCCTAGGCCATCCAGTGCTCTACCTCCGGCAAGAAACACGCGACGCTGCACCTAAATGCATTTCGGGGAGAACCAGCTATCACCGAGTTTGATTGGCCTTTCACCCCTACCCACAGCTCATCCCCCAGGTTTTCAACCCTGGTGGGTTCGGTCCTCCACACGGTCTTACCCGCGCTTCAACCTGGCCATGGGTAGATCACTCGGCTTCGGGTCTTGGGCATGCGACTCAAACGCCCTATTCGGACTCGCTTTCGCTACGGCTACCCCACACGGGTTAACCTCGCCACACACCGCAAACTCGCAGGCTCATTCTTCAAAAGGCACGCGGTCACCAGGCTCCGAAAAGCCCAGCCCCCACGGATTGTAGGCACACGGTTTCAGGTACTATTTCACTCCCCTCCCGGGGTACTTTTCATCTTTCCCTCACGGTACTAGTCCGCTATCGGTCACCAGGGAGTATTTAGGCTTAGCGGGTGGTCCCGCCAGATTCACACGGAATTTCACGGGCTCCGTGCTACTTGGGATACTGCTCAGGAGACGTGCCGTTTTCACCTACAGGGCTGTTACCCTCTATGGCGGTCCATTCGCATGACCTTCGGCTAACAACACGCTTTCTTACTCCTTGACAAGACGGCAGCCCTG
>NZ_JBFLUG010000311.1:0-2980 GCF_041008525.1 Parafrankia sp. FMc2
GGCGGGAGCCCCTCCCATGAAGGGTGTTTTCGCTGGTCGTGTACGGGAGGGAGGGTGTGGGAGGGGGGTTGGGAGACCTCCCGGTGGTGCGGTGGCCTCCCTACTCGTCTCCCGCCTGCCGGTCGGCACGGACAGTGAGGGCGTGGCGGACGGCGTCGGCGGTCAGGTACATCTCGGAGGACTTGGTGGCGTCGGATTCGAACGCCCGCAGGGTGGTGCGCAGCGTGGCGGTCGACCAGGACTCGTAGTAGGCGGGGGCGAGTTCCATGAGGCGGGAGAGCACGACCTGGGTGCGCTCCCGGTCGGCGCCGCGCAGGACGGTGAGCATGTCCGCGAGCGGGTCGCGCTCGTCGGGCTCGTCGCCGGGGGTGCGGGTGACGACCTGGGCGCGGCGGGCCTTGGCGCGGTCGGCGATCTCGGTGGCGGGTTCGCCGTCGATGAAGTGGGTCCGCACGGTCACGCTGGACGCGCCGGCCGGGATCGGGACACCTTCACCGGTGACCACGAGGGTGCCCTTGTCCAGGCCCTGGCGCAGCTTGTTGGGAGCGGCTCCGCCGTCCACGGCCTTGTCTCCGAGTGCCTGGCGGGCCTGGGCTTCGGTGCCCACGACCAGGGAGCCGCGGATGTGCGCACCTTCGCGGATCAGCTTGGGCAGGTTCTGGTCGGTGGGGTCCTGGGTGCCCTGCCACACGGTGACGTTCACCGCACGACCCTGGTTGTGGATGGCGCGGATGGCGTTGTAGTAGCGGGACTTCGCCTTCGTGCCGCCGTAGGGCCGGCCGTCGTCTCCTACCGCCGGGCACATGAACGCCCGCTGTGCCTCGTCGACGATGAGGACCAGGGGGTGGAACCCCTGCCCGGACTGGGCCATCTCGCGGGTGACGCCTTCCTTCGACCCGGATGCCTTCGCGGCCTCGATCCGGCGTTCCATCTCAGCCACGGCGTCCTCAGCCATGTGGGTGATCGCCATGACGTGGGTGTCGGTCGGGCCTTCGACCAGCCGGCTCGCGAGCCCTTCGAACATCGACCAGTCACCCACGCCCTTGAGGTCACCGATCCAGAACTCCACGGTGGGGTCGAACCCCAGCCACAGCGCCAGGGCCCGCAGGCTGGCGGTCTTGCCCTGGTTCGACAGGCCCGTGAGCAGCAGATGGCACTGGAACAGGCGGATCAGCAGCGCATCCCCGCGCAGGTCCTGCCCCCACGGCGCGCGGCCGGTGTAGTAGTCCGCGGACATCTCCGGGTCGAGGACCAGCGGCGACGGGCCGATCGGCTCGTCCAGCGCGCCAGGTTCGGCGATCCACAGCCGCACCGTGCGCCGCAGCTTCGCGGGAATGCTGATGAACACCTCGTGCTCGTGACGGCCCAGGTTCTCCGCGAGCTTGCGATGCCGCTTCTGGATCTCCTCCGTCGACGTGCCCGACGGCAACTGCACATCGACCTCGACCCCGCACCCGGCGGTGGTGATCGGGCTGAGCATGCCCGCCCCGTAGTCCGGCATCTCCTTGATCCGCCTGCGCAGGTCGGCGTAACCCAGGTCCCGGAACGCGGTGACCACGATCGACGGGGTGATCTCCTCCCCGACGTCGGGACGCTGCCCCGCCGGCATGAGCCGGGTCGGCAGCGACGCACCGTCCTCACCGACACGCCGCGTGATCAGCAGCCAGGCCAGGATCGCCCCGACCCCCGCGAACGGTACGAGCACGGTCGCGACCGTGACCAGGGTCCGCAGCGCCCAGCCCACGAAACCCCAGTAGTCACCCCAGCCCACGCCCAGTGGGTGGATCGCTCCCGCCAGGATCCCGGCGGTCAGCAGCACCCCGGCCAGCGCCACGACCGCGGCCACCGCGGACATCGCCGCCGATGCCAGCACCGCGGGCAGGTCACGGATCCGCGCCCGGCGGGTGCTCTTCGCGGCCTGCAGCCGGTCCAACCACTCCGCCAGCTC
This sequence comes from Parafrankia sp. FMc2, assembly GCF_041008525.1. Taxonomy (NCBI): domain Bacteria; kingdom Bacillati; phylum Actinomycetota; class Actinomycetes; order Frankiales; family Frankiaceae; genus Parafrankia; species Parafrankia sp. FMc2. The sequence continues at coordinate 1,949 of NZ_JBFLUG010000311.1, forward strand.
CGCCTTGTCGCCACGGGCGCGGGCCGCGCGGATCTGCTCCCGGATCGCCGCGTGCGTGACGGCGTCGGCCGCCCGCCGCGCGAGCACCACATGCCCCTGCCCGGACTGCACCGCCATCCGCGCGGCGGTCCGCGCCAGCTCCCGGCCGCTCTCCGGCAGCGCCGGCACCACACGCTGCGCCGGCCGGACCTGCTGCGGCGCTGCCGGGGCGAGCACCACCCCGTCGCGGTCCAGGACGTCCCCTTCCAGCACGACCCCCACCGGGGCGTCGACCGGCGGCGTCCACGGTCCAGGCAGGACCACCCCATCCGCCGGGGTGTCGTCACGGTGCGGCTGCTCGCTCATCGGTGCTCACCTCCCCTCGGGAATCCGGTCGGGACCAGCCACACGGATGCGGCCAGCGGGCCGATGCCCGCCGCGGACGTCGCGGCGATGTCCGCCCGTTCGGCGGCGTCGACGATCGTCGCGACGATCAGACCGACGATCCGCAGCGCCAGGACCACGCTCGCCAGCAGCACCAGAACCCCAGTCGCCCACCACGGCAACGCCCGCAGGTCATCGAGGACCCCCCGGCCCGTCCCGCCGGTCACCGTCGGCCCTTCGGGGCGTGCTTCTCGGACAGCACGGACAGGGTGATAGCCGCCGGACCGGACTCGATGTCGATGCGCTCACCGGGGTGGGTGAACTTCAGGTCCTTCACGGCGGTGTCGCGGTGGACCAGGCAGACCCGGCGGGTCGTGGTCCCGCAGGTCAGCACGTGGTGGGCATCCATGGTGCAGGTGCCTTCGTCGCAGATCACGCTGTCGTACGTCACGGGTCTGTCCTCCGGGTCAGGGCTTGGGGTACAGCTCGGTGTTGACCTGGTCGCGCAGCTCCCGTGCCGTCGACGGGGCGATCTGCAGCTCACGGCGGAGCTGCTCCGCGGTCACCGGCTTGCCGTTGCGTCGCGCGATCCGCCGGGCGGCGGCCAGTACCTGCTTCGCGGTGCGGGTCCGGGTGGGGGCCGGCGGATCGCGCGACGCAACGGCAAGC
>NZ_JBFLUG010000312.1:0-2964 GCF_041008525.1 Parafrankia sp. FMc2
GGTTAAAGAAGACGGGCGGAGGTGGCGCCGGGTACGGGCGGGTGGGCGGCGGCGGGGGACACAGGCCCGGCCGCGTACCCGGCCCCCGCGGGGGGCTGCGAGATAGGTGGCCAGCGCCAGGGCGGTGCGCAGCGGACTGCGGCCCTCGGGGCGCACGAACCGTTCGGTGAACGCCAGCGCGATCGGTGTTCCGAACAGCACCAGCAGATTGCCGAGGAACCCCAGGTGCATCCACAGACCCCGGGTCAGGTAGAGCACGAACAGCGACCCGAGGAAAAGCCCGACCTGGGTCAGGGTGTACGGGCCGAACGGAATGGGGTGCCCGCCGGGCAGCAGGCCGACCACATGGCCGTGGCGGTGCGCCTTGGCGTAGCTGCGAAACGCCAGCCGCTCACCGGCCCGGTCGCCGTCGTGGACGCTCATATCCGGGCCTGCCGGTCCTCGCCCGGGGCGGCCGGGAACTGCCCCGTGGGCACCCCGACGACGATCTGGATGCCCGCCGCGCTGTCGAGGTCCTCCTTCAACCGCTTGGCGTTGTCATCGCTGGAGGTGGCCGCCCAGATCGCCACCGCCCCCGCGGCCGCGGCCATCAGCAGCGGCACGAGCGCACCCTGCTTCGAGAACGCCACCCGCATGATGTTGATGACGACGACGATGCCGAGCACCACGAACACCAGCGCCTTGACCTGGCCGGTCAGCTTGTTGAAGGTGTCGAACCAGCCGGCCGCCAGCACGACCGTCTCAGAATGGGCGGGTGACATACGGGGACTCCTGCACGGTGATCGACGGATACGGGCGCGGCTCTTCCCCCGCCCCCGCCCCCGTCACCGCCGCCGGTGACGGTGACGGTGACGGTGACGGCGGCAGGGAGGGCAGTGGAGACGGGGAGACCGCCGGCGGGGAGGCGGCCGGAACCGCCGGCAGGGCGTCGTCGTCGAGCGGAGGCGCTCCCGGCAGCGCCGCCACCTCCCACCGGTCGGCGCGGGCGACCAGGCGCAGCGGGTAGCTGAGCAGCTGGATCGCCGTCGCGGACGCGACCCGCACGGTGGCCAGCACCGCCAGCCGCTGCCCCTCGGCCGGCCGGGCGACATCCAGGCCGGGCACGGTCTCGCGGCGCATCTCGACCGTCTCGACACCGGTGTAGGGAACCGGGTTGATGGGACGGATCGTCGCGGTCGGGCTGGTGTAGCGGCGGACATCCCCGGCCCCCGTCAGCAACGCCGCCAGGAACCGGCGCACCACATCGCCGACCGGATCGTCGGGGTCGACCGCGCTCGCGTAGGCCAGCGCCGGGGCGTCGTCGAGCGCGGGCGGGCAGGCGACCCGATCAGGCATCCGAGTGGCGCTGTACCCGACCGGATCGCCCTGCTGCCCGGTGCCGCCGGCGGCGGCGTCACCGCGGGCGACCAGCGACACCCGGTAGCAGGCAACCCCGTCGGGAACCAGGCCGCCGTCCACACCCCGGGCCAGTTCGTCGACGGCGACGGTGACCGTCCAGTAGCCGGCGGCCACCTCCCCGGCCCGCAGCACTGTCACCTGCCCGGCCGCCCGGGCACCCGCGGTCACCCCCGCCAGCGACGGCACCGCGGGGAAGAACATCCGCAGCCGCTCCTCCTGCCCCTCACCGGCGGTCAGGAACGCGGCGACGAACGCCTGCGCCCACCCCGCCGGCCCGGTCGCCGACCGCACGACCGCCGGCGCCGCCCCGGCACCGTTCGGACGGACCACCCACCCGGCGACACCCCCGACCGCCCCGGTGATCACCAGCGCCCACAGGGTGATGGTCGCCGCTGCCGTCATCCAGGCGGCTCTGCGCGCCACCGGAATCGCCGGCGTCCCGGTGACCTCCTCGTCACCGGCGTCCGGCTTCACCCGACCCCGCCGTGTCATCTCTCCTCCCTTCTCCGGGTGCGCGACAGCGACGACATCGGGGGAAGGGACAGCCCACGCGGGCAACGCGACACCGGCAACCGGCACGCCGGCGCGGCAGGGGACGGACCGGGGAGGCTCGCACCGTCGGGAGAACCACCAGGCCGGGGTGTCTGTGGCCTACCGCTCCCGGTGGGGGCATGCGCTGATCGGCCGGGAGCTCAACCTGCCGCAGTCCTGGGTCGACGACCGGACCGTTGCCGGGTGGCCGGTGTGGGGGACGAGGTGTCGTTCGCGGCCAAGCCCCGCCGCACAATCGCCATGCCGGATCGGACGATCATCGTCCGATCCGGTGAGATGTTCTTGATACTGTGCGGTCGCCGAGGTCGGTGGCGCCCGACGCGACCGCCCGGGCCCAGGCAGCGAGGGCGTAGAGCAGGAAATCCGTGTCAGACAGGGGGCTGGTGGTCCACAGTCGACGGATGTCTGCCAGGACACTCGTGGGCATCTGGGCCGAACGGCCGCTTTACCAGAGCCCGCCCGAGGACGCGACCCTGGGATTCAGCTCCGACGGAACAGGGTGGATGTACTGGGCGAGCTGGAGTACGGGGTTCGAGGCGCAGGTGTTCACCTGGTCGGCGCGGGATGCTGGTGTTCTCGTGGTACGAGTTCACACCGAGCTGGGTGGCACCTGGTCCATGGATGACAGAAAAAGATCCGTACACGACATGGAAACCGTCGAGTTGATCGATGCCGAGTTGACCTGGAAATACCAAATAGTCACCGGAGTGAATTATCTCGGCGAACCAGCCGTCATTTTACATCTTGACCATCCCTTTACCGAGGGGCTGACCGGGAACACGTTCTCCCGCGTCATCGAACCCGGCCCCCACGTCCCCCTGCCGCTGCTGGAAAATCGAAACGAAGGCCCGACCGATCCCGGGAACCAGGGCCCGTGACAGCTAAGCGCCTGTCCTGAATCTTGATGGTCATTGACTCTGGGTGGTCTTCCTGGGAGTCCAGCGGGGGACGGGGGTGCCGCGGGCAAGCCGGTGGGCCATCGTGCGGATCATGGCCCAGTAGACGAAGGTGACA
>NZ_JBFLUG010000313.1:0-2961 GCF_041008525.1 Parafrankia sp. FMc2
CCATCCTCCTGCTCCGAGGAGGCCATGTCTGCCATGGTCAACGTCACCGGTCTTGAAGATCCCATCTCGCCCTGCGCTACAGAGGTTTCAGTGATCCTCGTGTCTCACGGGACTCTGACAGACAGGGTTCTCCCGGGACGGGCGCACGTTGGCCAGCGCCAGCCAGGACGGCACCGTGCGGCTGTGGGACATCGCCGAGCGGACCCCCCAACCGTTGACCGGCCGCATCGCAGTGTGGTTCCGTGGCGTTCTCCTCGGACAAGCGCACGCTGGCCAGCGCCAACAGCGACAGCACGGTGCAGGTGTGGGACATGACAGAGGGGACCATCCCCCACCCCGTGGCATCCCTGACTGGTCACAGCGATGAGGTGGGATCGGTCGCGTTCTCCCCGGACGGGCGCACGCTGGCCAGCGCCAGCGACGACCACACAGCGCGACTGTGGGACGCGGCCGAGGGCACCCTCCTCCACACCTTGCCCGGCCACACCGAGCCGGTGATGTCGGTGGCGTTCTCCCCCGACGGGCACATCCTGGCCAGCGCCAGCCAGGACCGCACAGTGCGACTCTGGGACGTGGCCACGCAGACCACCACCCACACATTGAACGGCCACACCGGCCCCGTGTTCTCGGTGGCGTTCTCCCCGGACGGACGCACGCTGGCCAGCGCCAGCAACGACAAAACCGTGCGGCTGTGGGACATGAGCTGACAGAGTCCTGATCCTGGAACAGACCGGCCTGGACCACTCTTCAGCACTCCCCAACACAGGGGCGTCAGAGCCCTTGATCGTCATGTCAGGTCGCGTCGACGTTCGCCGGCCGGTGCCGCCTGCGATGAGAGGGCGGTCTGGCCAGTGGCGCAACGGCCACCGCGGCGGGGTCGGCTACGGTGATGTCGTGGGACTGCACCTGAGCCAGATCGACGAGGCCGATGAGCTGCTGGCGAACGATCCGTTGGCGCTGCTGATCGGGATGGTGCTGGACCAGCAGGTCCCGGAAAGCTGGAGTGGTTCGGGACGTTCTGCGTCCGCCTGACTGCGTAGCGGCTTCGTTCCGGCTGCCGGAACAAAGGACCACAGCGGGTGACCGGGTCGGCGTTTGACGGGCCGGACCCTGCGCCAGTAACGATGTGGGTTACTTTTTCCCCGCCGTCCCCGACCATGTCAGCTTCTCGGCGCGCACCACGGGCATTGAGGCCGTACTCAACTCGGGCCTGAGCCTCGCTCACCGGCGGCACGTTCATAGGCGCGCAGGGTGCTGACGACCAGGTGGCGTTCAGCCGGGGTCAGTGGTTGGAGCGCCTCCCGCCACGCGCTGGTGCCCGGGCCGAGCCATCCCTCGATCGCCGGGCGGCCCGCGGCGGTGATGCTGACGATCCTGCGTCGGCGGTCATCGGGGTCCTCGTGACGCTCAACGATCTTAGCGCGGTCCAGGTCGGCGACCATCAGGCTGACCGTTGTCGGCGCGACCTCAAGCCGTGTGGCCAGGGCGTTGACGGTGGTGGGGCCGTCGAGCAGCAGGTAGGACAGCAGGGTTAGGTGCCGTGGGCCGAGAGCCAGGCCGGCCAGCTCGGCGGGCGGCGACGTCCGCTTCGCCCGCCCGACCAGCTGCGGCATCAGCAGCAACAGCGCGCGGACTGCCTGGTCCATATCGAGTTCGTCCTCGCTCTGGCTTGACATCGCCCTCCCCATGCCTTTAGTTTTGCGATCAAAGATACTTTGCTTGCAAAGATAATCCTGTTCTCGTCGCCTGCACGATCGGAGAGTCATGACCATCCTTGTCACCGGCGCCAGCGGGAACATCGGGTCGCGTCTGGTCGCCGCGCTGGCCGGGTCGGGCTACCCGGTCCGCGGCTCGTCCCGCGATGCGACGACCCTACGGCTGCCCGCCGGCGTCGAGTTGGCCGAGCTCGATCTCGCCGACCCCGGTCCGTCCGCGGCGAAGGCGCTGCGTGGGGTCGGGTCCGTCTTCCTCTACCCGGTGATCGGTACTGTCGACGCCTTCGTGGCGGCGGCCGTGGACGCGGGCGTGCGTTACGTGGTGCTGTTGTCCTCCCCGGCGGCTTACGAGGTCGGAGAGTTCAACCGGCCCATCGGGCAGATCCACCGCGCGGTCGAGCGGGCTGTGGCCGACTCGGGCCTCGCGCACACGGTACTGTATCCAAGCTGGCTTGCGACCAATACCCGGCGCGACTGGGCAGATCAGATCCGGACCAGCGCACGGGTCGCGATGGCATCCGCGGACGCCCCCGTCACGCCGATCCATCCCGACGACATCGCTGAGGTCGCCGCCAGTCTGCTCACCCACGAGACCTTCCGTTCCCGGATGCAGATCCTCACCGGACCGCAGTCGATGCGCATGCGGGACGCGGTTGCGATCATCGGCGACGTCCTCGGTGTCGACGTCACCGTCGAGAACGTGACCCGGGAGCAGGCGCTGGACCTTGACCAGGGCCGGATTCCCCGTCCGATCCTGGAAACCCTACTCGACGTGGCCGCGGCAACCATCGGCCAGACCGCCCCCGTCACCAACGCGGTCGAGCGGATCACCGGTCACCCCGCCCGGTCGCTGCGCTCCTGGCTCGAAGTCCACCGGAGCGACTTCCAACGCGGCTGACCCCTCCATCGGACCGAACCGCCCTATTCGCCGCCGCGCGTCTGGGTGACCTGGACGCGCCGGCCGACCGGGCGCTGGACGGGCTGCCCGTCACGATCGGCCGGCGGCACCGGCTCGCGGAGGGCCGACGACACGGCGATCCGGCTGGCGGCCCGTTGGCCGCTTCGGACGGTCGGCTACGGTGAGATTCGTGGGCCTGCACCTGAGGCAGATCGACGAGGCCGACGAGCTGCTGACGAACGATCCGCTGGCGCTGCTGATCGGGATGGTGCTGGACCAGCGGGTCTCGGAAGGATGGAGCAGAGCGGGACGTTCCGCCCCCGCATAGACGTGCCGCGGTCAAGCGGG
>NZ_JBFLUG010000314.1:0-2868 GCF_041008525.1 Parafrankia sp. FMc2
CAACACCCTAGACCTCCCACCCACGCACCACAGACCACCCACCCACCCCTTCCACCCCACCCCGCACCAGCCCCCACAGCTCCTCCGGCGAACCCACCCCACCCGGAAAACGACACGCCATCCCGACAACGGCCACCGGCTCGTGGGACTTCTCCTGGAGGTCGACGAGGCTGCGGCGGGCCTGACGAAGGTCGGTGGTGGCCCGCTTCAGGTAGTCGCGAAGCTTCTCTTCCGTGTCCATGGTCCGCCCGATCCCTCGCAGTAGGCCTGGTGCGTTTCTCGAATGTCGTGATCGATGCGCGGGTGGTTCCGCGGGGTTGCTCGTGGGGGGTGCTCGTGGTCGTCGGTGGCGGTCAGCCGGCGCCGAGCTCGTCGTCGAGGAGGCCGAACAGCTCCTCGTCGCTTGCGACCGCCAGATCCGTGTCCGTGCCCGTGCCCGTGGCCGTTCCCGTGCCGGTGTCCCTTCCCGCCCCGGCGGCGGGTGCCGCCGTCCAGCCGGCGACCAGTGCCTGCAGGCGCAGTGCCGCCCGGGTGCGGACGGCCTCGCCGAGGTGCCGGCCGGCCAGGTTCTGCACCGCCCGGTCGAGCTCGTCGAGCAGCGCGCGGTCCACCGTGTCGGCGTCCGGGGTGAGGGCGGACCGCAGGTGCTCGGCGAGCGCGGCCGGTGTCGGATGGTCGAAGACCAGCGTCGGCGGCAGCCGCCGACCGGTGACCTCCGTGAGCCGGTTGCGCAGCTCCACGGCTGTCAGCGAGTCGAACCCGAGGTCGGAGAAGGCGCGTGACTCGTCCACCTCGGCGGCGTCGGCGTAGCCCAGCACGGCGGCGACCTGTCCGCGGACGAGCAGGAGCAGCGTCCGGGTCTGCTCGGCGGCGGAGAGCGTGGCGAGTCGCCGGGCCAGTGAGCCGTCCCGCCGGTCGGGGGGTGCGGCAGCCGGCCGGGCCGTCGGGGCGGGGGCGAGCCCGGTCAGCAGGACGGGCAGCGGGCCGTCCGCCGCCGCGCGGCGCAGCGCCGGAAGGTCGAGGCCGACCGGCACCGCCAGGGCCGGCCCGCGGGCGCAGGCCACGTCGAACAGTGCGAGCGCCCGCTCGGGGGCCAGCGCGACGACGCCGCCGCGGCGCAGGCGGGCCAGTTCGGCGGGGCCGAGGGCCCGGCCGAGCCCGCCGTCGACGTCCCACAGCCCCCAGGCCAGCGACACCGCGGGCAGCCCGGCGGCTCGCCGGTGGGCGGCGAAGGCGTCCAGGAAGGTGTTGCCGGCGGCGTAGTTCGCCTGGCCCGGGTTGCCGAGCAGTCCGGCGACCGACGAGAACAGGACGAACGCCCGCAGGTCGTGCCCGGCTGTGGCCTCATGAAGGTGCAGTGCGGCGTCGACCTTGGCGCGCAGCACCGCGTCGAGGCGAGCCCCGGTCAGCGAAGTGAGTACCGCGTCGTCGGTCACCCCGGCGGCGTGCACGACCGCCGTGACCCGCACGTCCGCCAGGACGCGGCGGACGGCAGCCAGGTCGCCCAGGTCGCAGGCGGCCAGCCGCACCTGGGCGCCGGCCTCGGTCAGCTCCTCGACGAGGTCCGCCCCACCCGCTGCGTCCGGGCCGCGCCGGCTCAGCAGCAGCAGGCTCTTCACCTGGTGCTGGTGAACGAGGTGGCGGGCCAGCACCATTCCCAGCGCACCGGTGGCCCCGGTGAGCACGACGGTCCCGTCACCGAAGTCCGGCCGGGCAGCCCCGCCGGCCCCGCCGGCCTCACCGGCCCCGCCGGACGGGTCATCGGACGGGTCGTCGACAACCAGCGCGGGGACGAGGACGTCCTGGCCGCGCACGGCGCTCTGCGGAAGGCCGTCCGCCACGACCGCGGCGAGCAGCACCGCCTCGGCGGCCCGTGGGTTCGTCTCGCCGCCCAGGCCGGGGAGATCGGTGTCCACGAGGAGGATCCGGCCCGGGTGCTCCGCCTGGGCCACCCGGCACAGACCCCAGACCGCCGCGCCGGCCAGGCCCGGCACGCCCTCACCTTCGCGGGTCGCGACAGCGCCCGCGGTACGCACAAGCAGCCGTGTGTCGCTCCACCGCGGATCGTCCAACCATTCCTGCAGCGTCGCCAGCACGGTCCCGGTCAGTGCCCGGACGGATGCCGCGTCGCACAGCGCCCCCGACGGGTCCGGAACCGGGACGGCGCAGTCGAGCACCAGCACCGGCGGGACCGCCATCGGGGTGGGCACAGAGCCGCCGAGTGCCATCCACGCCCAGTCGCCGCCGGCACCGACCGGCTGTGGCACCGGACGCGGCGTCCACGCAACGGTGTAGAGCGTCGCCGGGCCGTCGTCGCCGGCCACGGGCAGCCGGTCGGGGCTCGTCGGACGCACGGTGAGGCGGTCGATCCGACCCACGGGCAGCCCCGACGCGTCCGCGAGGTCGATCCGGACCGTGTCGGCGTCCCGGGCGGTCAGCCGTACCCGCAGCCCCGGGGAGGCCGTGGCCCGCAGCCGGACGCCGGAGAACGCGAACGGCAGGCGCGCGCCGTCGCCGTCCCCGGCCGGAGGCAGCAGGCCGCCCGGGGCGATGGCGTGCAGGGCACTGTCCAGCAGCGCCGGATGGATCTCGTGCCCGGCGGTCACCGCGTCCGTCCGCACCTCGGCGAAGACCTCGCTGCCGCGGCGCCACACCCGGCGCAGGCCGCGGAACGTCGGGCCGTACTCCAGGCCCGCGGCGGCGGACGTGGCGTAGACGTCGGTGACGTCGATCTCGTCGGCGCCGACCGGTGGCCAGACCACCAGGTCGGCGTCGTCGGCGTCCAGCTCCGAACCGAGTTCGTCGTCGAGCGCGCCGGCCGGGAGCAGGGTGCCGGTGGCGTGCACCGTCCACTCCCCACCCACCGAC
>NZ_JBFLUG010000315.1:0-2846 GCF_041008525.1 Parafrankia sp. FMc2
CCAGGGAGACCGGCTCGCGACGCTGGACATACCTGTGCTCGTTCTCGCGCTCGCCTATCCGTTCATCGACCTAATCCTGATCTTGATAGTCCTGCTGGTTATCTTCCACCGTCGGCCCCGCGGCCATCCGGTGCTGGCCGTCCTCGGCGCCGGCCTGGCCGCGATGACGGTCCCTGCCGGCATCTCCGGCTACCTGATCGGGATGGGTGGGCCGCGTACCCGGGTCCCGCCGGACATCTACCTCGGCAACATGGTCGGACTCGGGCTGATCGCCGTCGCCGTACTGAACGCGGTGGCCCGGCCGGCTGTTGCCGGTCGGCGCCCTGCCGGGGAGCGGGCCCGGCCAGGGACGACGCGGCGGCAGCGGGTCTGGGCGCGGCTGGCGATCTGGTATCTGCCGCTGGCTGCGATTGTCGTGCTCCTGATCGACGAGCTCACGACCGGGTCGGAAGACATTCCGACGATCAGCAACGTGGAGATCCCGAACCTCATCATCCTGGTCTGCCTGATGCTGCTACGCCAGCTCGTGACGATCCGCAGCAACGAGGATTTGCTCCGCCGGGTACAGGCAGCCCGGCGAGACCTGTATCACCGGGCGCTGCACGATCCGCTGACTGATCTCGGTAACCGGCAGTTGTTCAACGACCGGCTCAGGAAGCTCCTGACGGTCAGCCACCGCGACGGCCGCGACGTAGCCCTGCTGTTTTGTGACCTGGACGACTTCAAGGCCGTCAACGACAGTTTCGGCCATGGCGCCGGGGACCAGGTGCTACAGGTCGTCGCCCAGCGGCTGCGTGACTGCGTGAGGAACTCGGACACGGTGGCCCGGATAGGGGGTGACGAGTTCGCCGTAATCCTCGAAGAGGGCCCGGACCTCCCGGAGAGCATCGGCGAGCGGGTCCTCGCCAGCTTTGAAGACCCCGTAAAGGTCGGCGGGCGTGAATGGTCGGCCCGGGTCAGCGTCGGGCTGGTCCGCGCTGGGCACCCGCCAGAGACAGCCGAGGCGCTGTTGCACCGAGCCGACGCTGCCATGTACAGGGCGAAACGGAGCGGGAAGAACTGCCTTGTCATCGAGGGTTAACCGGCTCTTCGCAGGTGACTGGATGCCGTGTTCAGTCGCTGACGGCCCGTGATTGCGATGGGTAACGGAGTGTTACCGTCGAGGGGCGTGGAAAGGGACGCACCCACCTGCCTGTAAAGATCGTTTCTTGTCTAGGGAAATGATCGTCAGGAGACGGGTGCGTCGTGGTCGAGGGTACGGGGTGTGCGTTGGCCGGGTTGCTGGGCCTGGCGGGTTTCGAGGTCGAGTTGGTGGAGCGGGAGGCGGACGGTTCGTCGACGGTGCACGTGGCCGCGACGGCGGAGACGGTGGCCCGCTGCCCGGACTGCGCGACGGCGTCGGGTCGGGTGAAGGAGGTCGTCGGGCACACGGTGCGCCATCTGGTCGTGGTGCCGCTGCGGGTGACCTGGCGTAAGCGGCGGATGACGTGTGAGAACACCGGCTGTGCGCGGGGCGGTTTCGTGGAGGGCACGCCGCTGGCGGCGCCCGGTGGGCGGGTGTCGGTGGCCGCGCTCGAGACGGCGGGTCACCTCGTCGGGGACTGGATGGTCCCGGTCAGCCGGGTCGCCGGAGTGCTCGGCGTGAGCTGGCACACCGCGCACGGCGGCTTCGTGCGGGTCGCCGACCAGGCCGGGATCGTGGTCACCGACCCGGCCGAGGTGGTCGAGGTGGCGGGTGCCGCGCAGGCCGGCCCGCCCGCCGAGGCCGGCACGGAACCCGCTGCTGGTGAGACGGGGGCGAAGCCGCGCCGGTCGGTGTCTGGGCCGTTGCCCGAGGTGTCGGTACTCGGGTTGGACGACCACCGGCGGGGCTCGCCGCGCTGGCACCGGGACCCCGATTCCGGCCGCTGGGTCACCGACGCCGACCGCTGGCAGACCGTCCTGATCGACTCTGTCGGCGGCCATGGCCTGCTCGGCGTCGTCGAGGGCCGGACCTCCGGGCCGGTGACCGGCTGGATCCTGGACCAGCCCGCCGCCTGGCGCGCCGCGATCTGGGCCGTCACGATTGACATGTCCACGGTTTACAAGGCCGCGGCCCGCGCCGCGCTCCCGCACGCGGTCCTCGTGGTGGATCCTTTTCACGTCGCGCAGCTGGCGAACAAGGCTGTCGGTGACGTCCGCCGCCGGGTGACCCACCGGCTGCGCCGTCGCCGTGGCCGCGCCACCGACCCCGAGTACCAGATCAAGAAACTGCTCCTGCGTGGCCCCGCCACGCTCACCCCTGCCGGCCGGGAGAAAATCCTGACCACGCTCGCCGTCCTCGGCGGAACAGCCTGCTTCGAGATCGGTACCGCCTGGCGCGCGAAGAACCTGCTCCTCGACCTGCTCGCGCTCTCCCCGACCCGCACCGGCCTGGCGACCTGCCGCACCGACATCGACAGGGCCCTGACCAGGTTCTTCGAGTTCTGCGCGACTGTCGGTGCGACCGTCCCCGAACTCGTCACCCTCGCGGAGACGATCTCCGGCTGGCGGGTCGAGATCACAGGCGCGATCCTCCACGGCCTGTCCAACGCCGCGGCGGAGGGTGTGAACCGCCTGGCGAAGCTCGTCTACTGGGTCGCCTTCGGCCTACGCAACGTCGCCAACCAGCAACGCCGCGCCCGCTACACCGCGTCCCGTTCCACCCCAAGGCTCCGGCACGCTCTCGCTTTGACGGGTAGGTCGGGTCTGCCTGGGTCGGGCTGGCCGTGACCGGTTCGTGGGGGCGGGCCGGTGGGACCACGTGTCGTTCGCAGACAAGCAGGCACGCCGCTTGTAGATCACGGAGGTGTCTTATGTCTTCGTGG
>NZ_JBFLUG010000316.1:0-2843 GCF_041008525.1 Parafrankia sp. FMc2
GGTGCGGTTCGATCAGTTCCCACTCGCCGTCGGTCAGGTCGCCACGGGTCATACAACCGTGCTACCAGCTGGAGCACCCGAACACGAAAGACGACCATCCCGCCTGTGATCCGGACCCGGAACAGGCTCTAGAGACAATCATGAAGCTTGCTTGCTGACCGACAACTTTGCCGAGGCCCTGGGGCACCACCATGTTGTCATTGACGCGAAGAAAGCCGACGCCGCTTTCAGGATCTCGTTCGCGCGCTTCAACTCGCGGTTCTCACGTTCCAGCTCGGCGATACGCGCGGCGTCCGGCGTGGTGGTTACCGGACGAGTACCCTGATCGACCTCCGCCTGGTTCACCCACAACCGCAGCGTCGCCGGGTGCACATCCAGCCGCTTCGCGACTGTCGAGATCGCATGCGACGCCTCCGCCGGCTTGCTCACGGCGGATCTGCAGCACGAGCCGGACGGAACGGTCACGGAGCTCGTCGGGGTACTTCCTGGGAGTGGGCACGACTCGATCCTCTCAAACGGACCGGCCTCCACCGAACCCGGGGCAGTTCACCTGGCCCGCCTCGCGAAGATCCGCTGGCGGATCGAACACGACTACCGCGAACTCAAAGACGGTCTCGGTCCCGACCACTTCAAAGGCCGCACCTTCACCGGCTGGCGCCGCCACGTCACCCTCATCAGGGTCGCCCAAGCCCTCTGCACCCAGCTCCGCCGCAGCCCAAAAGCCCCTGCGCCGGCCTGACCCTCTACGGAGTCCTCCACACCCTGCTCGCCGTCTGGACCGGCGCCTGCCCCACCTGCCAACAACCCTTCACCCATACACCCAACGCCACACAATGCCTACCCGGCACCACCTAACGAAGTCCTACTGGAGCCGCAACGGCGCTGGCCCGCGTCTACCAATCTGATAGGGAAGGCCAAAATTCGTGGTCAGCTGACCACCTCAGCCCCGAGTAGGACCGTAAGCGCGCGCCCCACCGACTCGAGCGCGGCGTCAATGGTCTCAGCGCAGCTCCGGAACGCGTCCAGCTGCCCCCCGAGCGGATCGATAATGTCGTCGTCGTCAGGATTGATCGGAGGCGCGATGCCACGCGCGGTGGTCCCGAGCTCCAACAGCGCTGTCCCCGCCGCGCGGAGACGCTCCCGCTGATCCTCACCCACCGGCATGGGCGGCAGGGGGCGATATTCGGGCCAGGCAGAGTCGATCAACCGGGCGAATTCGCGCAGGGTGAAAGATCGCCGGACAGCGCGGGGCACAAGCGTGACGGCCTCCGCACGATGCCGCCGCGTTGCGCACAGCACAAGGTCCGCCCCTTCCACCATCGCCGCGGTGAGTTGCCGAGCGCCGAATCCGGCGTACTCCGCTCCTCGTTCGTCCAGCACCGTCGACGCATATGGATGCATGGGTTCACCAACACATGCACGAACCCCCGCGCTGCGGATCGTCACCACCGATTCCAGCGGGCCCTGCCTGCCCGCGATACCCGCTCGCGGCAGGAGATGGGCTAGGCGGGTGACAGCCAGCCGCTCCGCGAGTGGAGAACGACAGATGTTGCCGGTACAGACCATGAGCACCGACCACTCTGCCGGCGTTGCCCTGGTTGCGCAGCGCCCGGCCATCACGCACCTCTCTCCCCGATTATTCCCCTAAATGACGTCACCATCAGCGCCCACATCTGTCGGAAGATCACTTTAGGAAGTCATACCGACACTATCGGGCGCGGCCCTGGTGGCAACGCAGGGCCTCGGCAAAGTTGTCGGTTAGCAAGCAAGCTTGATGATCGTCTGTAGTGGGCGTTCGGGGCGGCGGGCGTGATAGCGGATTCCCGCGGCGATGTTCCTGGTGCCGGCCAGACGCAGGATCGTGATCGCGAGGTTACGTAGGCTGGCCATGACCTGGGGAGCGTTGCCGGTCCGGACCTGACTGAGATCCTCACCGAAAGTGACATCGCGCACCCAGTGCAGCCGGTTCTCGATCAGCCAGTGTTCCCGGGCGAACCCGGCGAGCTGGGTTGGGCTGGCCTGATGAGTCGGCAGGCTGGTGACCAGGTAGGCGACCTCGGTCTCGGCGGGTCCGTCGGCGAGGGGCTGACGTCGGCGGGTGATCCGCACCGCCTGCACGGCGTGCGGGAACAGGATTCCGGCCCGGACCTCGGTGGCTTTCACGATGCGCCGCTCGCGGCGGCCGTGGCCTCGCTCGACGGCACGCGCAACGGTGATCCTCACCTGGCCCCAGGGCAGGGCCGCGAGCTGGGCATACAGGCTGGGCGTGAAGTCGGCCCGGGGCGCGGTGCCGGCCTGGTGGCCGGTCCGTTTCCTCGGGCCGCTTCCCGAACCACGCGGGCATCTTTCGACGCACGTGGCTCTCCAGCGTTGCTACTGCGTGTGAGGTCGCCGATGGATGTCGGTGTGGCAGCGGGCGCAGACGATCAGGGTCTTCCGTCGGCTGGTCCGCATGAATTCCACCCATGATGGCGTGTCTGTCGAGCTGTATCGGTGGAGATCGGAAAGCCGCCTGATGTGGTGGATGGTGATCCCATCAGGTGATGTGCATAGTTCGCAGGTCCCTGCCGTCAGACGGGCGACGAGCTGGCTTTTCCGTCGGGTCGGCCATGCCCCGTCGATGACGCGGGCGTGTTTGTTCCGGCGTAGAGGGTGTTTGAAAAGGGTTGTGTCGGGTAGATAGGAGGGCCGGTGAAGCCTCATGTTGGGGAGGCTGGTGATGGCCGAGCGGCGCCGGTATCCGACTGATCTTTCTGATGTCGAGTGGGAGCTGATCGCTCCGTTGATTCCCGATCCCAAACCTGGTGGCCGGCCGGTGGCGCATGAACGCCGGGAAATCGTGA
>NZ_JBFLUG010000317.1:0-2812 GCF_041008525.1 Parafrankia sp. FMc2
GTCCTGCGTGAAGATACCTAACCCCCTGGATCGGCGGCCCGGACCAGCCCGAGCGTCGCCGCGACCCGACGCCCTTGCGCCCGCGACCACACCGGAGCCGCCAACGCCTGACGCCGCCGCCATTCCTCCGCCGCATCGGAGAACGGCGGAGGAATGGGGGCGGCGTCAGGCGTTGGCGGCTCCGGTGTGGTCGCGGGAGAAACGGCGGCGGGTCGCGGCGCTGCTCGGGCTGGTCCTGGCCGACGATCCCGGTGGTTAGGTCTCTTCTCGCCAGACCGGGTCCAACAGCTCGGGGTCGAACCTGCGGCCCCTGCCGGCGGGGTGGACGACCACGGCAATCAGATGCTCTTTGATGATCGCGCGTTGGCGGGCAAGGCTGTAGTCGTCCCACTCGGCGCGGACATCGGCGGGGCGGGCGTGCGCGTTCGCGGTGGCCACGAGATGATCGTTCCGTCCCTTGAGAAGGGCTTCTTCCTGCTCCCGGAGCTCTTCCATGGTCGGGAAGTAGTCCTTCGGGGAGATCCGCCGGGGCACCGACGTCCACGCGGCGCGGGTCTCGGTGATGCTCTCCTGCACCTCGGCCAGCGCTGCTTCCCCCTCCCACGGGGCAACCTCCACCACGGCGCTCGCGGTCTCCAACTCGATCTTGTTGAACAGTGCCGCCAGAATATGATCATCGGTGTGGGGTCCGTGCCGGGAGACCTTCCCGCACCCTCCCTGCGTCGGCGCGGGGCACCGGTAGATCGCGTGCTTGCGTTCCCGGTACGGCGGTGACCCGAACATCGACCTACCACACCGGCCGCACGCCACCACGCCGCTGAGCAGGTAGCGGCGGGAGTTATGCCCCTGCTGGGCATACGTCCGGTCCCCGATCTTGGCGATCACCTGTTCCCACCGGCGCACGCCGATGATCGCCTTCCACTGGCCCTTCACCGGGACCTCGATGGTCCGCCCGTCGGGGGTGCGTTCCTTGCGGGTGACGACCTGCATGTACTTCGCGACATGGCCGTTGACGTTCGGTTCCTCGACCCCCCGGCCGCGTAGGCCGCAGATCCGGGGGTTGCGGTAGACCTTCAACACGCTGCTCTTGGTCCACTTCTTCCCCCGGGTCCCGCGGATACCCGCGGCGTTCCACTCGTTCACCAGGTCAATGACCGGCACCCCGGCGAGGATCCTGCGGGCCCCTTCTCGCAGGATTGCGGCTTCGGTGAGATCCAACGTGCGTTTGTCGTCCTTCCACCCGAACGGACGGCTGCCCCCGACCGGCACTCCGCGTTCGGCGCGCTGCTTGTGGGACCGGCGGACCCGGCGGGAGGTGTCCGCGCTGGCTTTGTTCGCCGCGACCGCCTGCGCGCGGGCGTTCGCCTTCCCGTACTCGGTGGTCAGGCCCGACTCCGGGCCCGACGATCGGGCGGCCGTACAACTCGACGACTTCGATGGCGTCTTCCAGATCGCGTAGGTCCCGGGTGAGACGGTCCAGGTCCCACACGATCGCCCCGTCCAGGAACCCGGACCGCAGGTCAGCCAACAGCTCGGCGTAGTCCGGGCGGATCACCCGAGAGATCATCGTGCCGTCTTCCAACACGATCGTCTTCTTCTTCCAGGCCGATTTCTTCTCCTGGTAGACCTTCTCGATCGTCGCGCCGTGCTCGTCGGCGAACTCGTAGCCGTCTTCGTCCTGGCGTTCTAGCGCGTCATCCCCACCGACCAGTTCCGAGTACCGGGTGTACAGACCAAGTCGCAAACCGTTCAACTTTGCCATAAAAAAGTGTAGTTCGTACGATCGTTGCACCCACCGGTAGATCGTGACGTGGTCGACCTCGAGGCCGCGTTCGGCGGGGAGCTCTTCGACGTCCCGGTAGGACAGCGCGTACCGCAGGTACCACCGCACTGCCAGGACGATCACTTCCGGTGGGAACCGGAACCCGGCGAACTCCGACGTCGGAGCCGGTGGACGGACACGACGTCGACGCATCTCTGATCATGACCGATCTGACGCCCCGCGATGGCGGACTTCGCCGATGCAACAGACATGTCCTGCGCATGACCCGATCATGACCGATCGGCGGCCGCGCGTCGGCGGATTTCGCCTACGCAACAGAGCCGTCTCGGCCGTTCCGATGCCGAGCGCGGACGCGGCCCGGTAGCCATCCTGTAGTTGCCGCGCTACTGTAAGTATCACACAGGGTATAGAGTTGACTTCATCGAGTTATCATTATAGATGATCTGCAAATGGCTGAAGCTACCGCCGAGCAGTGTCCCGATGGTCCGCTTTGCGCGGCGGAGGGATGGGGTCTCTTGAACTGGGGAGGTATGGCGGTGCCGGATTCGGTCCGCCTGGGGTGTGCGCTGGTGGCTGCCGGAACCATCGTGGTCGGGGCGTTCGGCCTGCTAGGGGTCGGGGGCAGCCGATTACTCATCGTCGGCATGTTCGCCGTCGGCGTGCTGGCGACCGGTTGTAGTGGCTGGGCCAGCCGGCATGCCGACTCGGACCAGCGTCGTTGGCTGGGGTGGATGACCGCCGCCGTGGGCGCGTGGACCGCCGGGGCGGCTGTCTGGGCCGGCTACAGCCTGATGCGGACGCAGGTCCCCACACCGAGCATCGCGGACCTGGGCTTTCTGGCCATGCCGGTGTTCGCGGTCGTCGCGTTGCTGGCCTACCCGACGGTACGACCCGAGCGTGAGAACCGCCCTGATCGTGACGGCGGTCCTGAGGACGAGCGCGACCCGCCCACGTTCATCATCCTTGACAGCCTGCTGGTGGTGTGGTCCCTCTACGTGATCGCGTGGAGCGCCCGACTCGAGGCGACGC
>NZ_JBFLUG010000318.1:0-2803 GCF_041008525.1 Parafrankia sp. FMc2
GGCCGTCAAGCACGGACTGAAACGTGTGCAGTACCGGCCCGATCTTCTTGTCGGGTTCCTTGCCGAGACCGGGCTTGCTTGGGAAGAGCTCGGATCAACATGACTTCTCGCATTAATCATCAGTAGCCGAGCTCAGGCACCCTCCGCCAGCGTGGTCGTCGCGGGTGTATGCCGCCCGACATTACGGTCTCGGCGATCGCCTTCAGAATAGTAGTGGCGAACGCACGAACGGTGAACGGAACGAAGGATGCTCGTCCAGGTCCCGCATGATCGGCAACGGGAGTGACCCCTCGGGTGTTGCGACTTGTCACTTTCAGTGATCAATCCATCGCGTGGTCGAGGGGGGCGGACGTTCTCGCCTTTTTGACCACCGGTGCCGTTAACCCCTTCTTTTTGGCACGCAGTGCTGTTAAGGTGCGAACAGGGCGCGAGTGGTGGCCGCGCAGCAGCAGGAGGAGGCGTCATGTAGGAGTCGACGTTGGTCCCCGGGGACGGTATCCAGCAGGTCGACGGACCTGGCGACCTGCCGATCGTCGAGGAGGGAGCGCTGATCGAGGAGATCTCGATCGATGGAATGTGCGGCGTCTACTGACGTCTGGCGGAGAGCCCGATCGTGACTGAAAGCCTGTCAGGCCTGGGAGCTGTCGCCATCGGTGGTGCTGCATCCCGAGTCGTTCAGCGTGCTGGCCCACCGCTTCGGGACCTGCTGGTTGACCTTCCTCAAGCGCAGGCATCCCGTGGAGGTCGCACCCCGTGCCTGGTGCTCCGCCCATCATCCGCACCGCGCTAACCAGGGCGGGCCCGCCGACCCCACAGTGGGTGGTCTGTAGAGCGGTACGAGCAGGGGTCGGCCGCTCCGATCTGTCTGACCTGGGTAGCGACGTACGCCCGCAACCTGCCGCGCGCGCTGCCTGGCGGCATCTGGCAGGGCGGCCATCACACAGGATGAGCACCGCACTGGTCCAGATCGTCACGCGGCCCGCCAATGGCACCACCGAAATCTCCGCCTGTGCGGAGAACCGCCTGACCGAACCTATGTCTGATCTGGACACATCGACAAAGATGAACGCTCTTTTCGGGATCATGACTGAGAGGTGAGATAATGAGCAGCCCGTGGTTCGAATCAGTTGCCGAGGCAAGGCGCCGGGCCCGCAGGAGGCTTCCCAAGTCGGTTTACAGCGCGCTCCGTGCCGGCTCGGAGGAGGGCGTGTCTTTATCGGACAACACCGGGGCCTTCGCCGCTCTCGGCTTTGCTCCGCATGTGGCGGACCTGTCCGCCAAGCGGGACCTGGGAACCACCGTCATGGGTCAGCCCATATCACTGCCGGTAGTTATTTCTCCCACGGGCGCGCAGGCGGTCCACCCCGAGGGTGAGGTCGCGGTGGCGCGGGCCGCTGCGGCGCGAGGCACGGCGATGGGGCTCAGCTCGTTCGCCAGCAAGCCGATCGAGGACGTCGTGGCGGCCAACCCTCAGATCTTCTTCCAGATGTATTGGATGGGCGCCAGGGAGTGGATGCTCCGACGGATGGAACACGCCAGGCAGGCCGGAGCGGTTGGCCTGATCGTCACCCTGGACTGGTCGTTCTCCCACAGCCGCGACTGGGGTAGCCCGTGGATACCCGAGCGACTCGACTGGAAGACCATGGCGCGTATGGCTCCCCAGGGCCTTTCCCGGCCCGCCTGGCTGCTGGAATACCTGCGCTCCGGAAAGCTCCCCGATCTGACCGTGCCCAACCTGCGCGAGGCGGACCAGCCGTCCCCCACCTTCTTCGGCGCGTACGGCGACTGGATGCAGACACCCCCCGCGACCTGGGACGACATCGCCTGGTTGCGCCGCCAGTGGCAGGGACCGTTCATGCTCAAGGGTGTGTGCCGCGTGGACGACGCCCGTCGCGCCGTCGATGCCGGGGTCTCCGCCATCTCGGTCTCCAACCACGGAGGCAACAACCTCGATGGGACCCCGGCCCCGATCCGCGCCCTGCCGGCGGTAGTCGACGCGGTCGGCGACCAGGTGGAGGTGCTGCTGGACGGCGGCATCCGCCGTGGCGGCGACGTGGTGAAGGCATTGGCGCTCGGCGCGCGGGCGGTGATGATCGGTCGTGCCTACCTGTGGGGCCTGGCTGCCGGCGGCCAGACAGGGGTCGAAAATGTGCTCGACATCCTGCGGGGCGGCATCGATTCGGCCCTGCTCGGGCTGGGGCACTCCTCGATCCACGACCTGACGCCCGACGACGTCGTGATGCCCGACGGATTCACCCGAACCCTCGGCACCGCGAATAGTCGATGATTCCACTGCCAGCCCGAAAAGCCAGGCTACATCGGTCACGCGAACACGGCTCCTGGTATGGCTCCCCCAAGACCTCGCTCTTGCCGAACTTAGAGCCCCGAACTGGGTGAACATGACACAACCGACAGCAGGCAACACCACCTCCATCACCGAGCTCCTACTTGCCGTCGTCGCCGCCGGCGTCGCCGCCGTCTCGCCGTCGGACGTGCTCGGTGACCCGACCGCCGTGACCGCCGAGGAAGGGGAGTGTGCCCTGCGGCAAATGATCAAAGATGTACGCGCACTGGTCAACGACGGCGAGGCCGACGCCGACGGCCGTCCAGGCACGGTCATATGAAGCATTGCGCAGGTGAGCATGGAAGCTGATTCCGGGCGCGTAGCCCTGGTAAGATAGTGCCCCGTGGAGTGGTGTAGATCGGTTCGCGTTTCACTCTGCGTCTTTCGATATTATGCGACTTGGAACTCGGTCGCGTCGAGAGTAATCGGGGTAATCTCCGGGACTGTTGTGGTGGTGTT
>NZ_JBFLUG010000319.1:0-2774 GCF_041008525.1 Parafrankia sp. FMc2
CCCCAGTGCAAAGCCCCCCTGCGCTGCATCGGCGACACGCCGAAACCCGTCAACCAAACCCGCGACAGAATCACCCAGGAAACCCGCGACCAGCTCGAGGACGCCCTCGACCGCGAACCCTCAAACCCCGACTGCGCCTCCACCCAGCCCGGAACCACCCCCCTGGCCGACACCTGCCAACCCCAACGCCCCGACCACACCGAATCCTGCACCCTCGACAACAGCTTCGACGGCGACACCCCCGTCCTCCTCGCCGACGGCACCACCACACCCATCCGCAACATCAAAATCGGCGACCGCGTCCTCGCCACCAACCCCGACACCGGCCGCACCGAACCCCACACCGTCACCCACCTCATCGTCGGCACCGGCGACAAACACCTCGTCGACATCACCGTGGACACTCGCGACGGCCCGGCGGTTCTGACTGCCACTGGCGGCCACCCCTTCTGGGACACCACCGACCGCGAGTGGGTTGACGCCGACGACCTCACCCCCTCCGATACACTCCGTACCCCCGACGGACACACCGTCTCCGTCGCCGGGACCCGCGAGTACCAGCAACACGACACCGTCTACAACCTCACCGTCGACACCCTCCACACCTACTACGTCCTCGCAGGAACCACCCCCGCACTCGTCCACAACGCTAGTTGTAGGACTGTCGTCGAGAATCAGGCGGGCCGTTTTGGAGACCTCGATCCGGGCATACCGGGAGACGGGTTGACACCGCATCATATGCCGCAGGCGGCGCTTAATTTCCTACCGAGTCGCGAAGGGGGTGCAATCGTAATGCGACAGTCTGACCACATCCTCACCCGGACGTATGGCCCTCGAGGTCGAGCGACTAGGGCGGCCGAATCAAATCTTTCCTTCCGAGAGGTTTTGGCTAGAGATATTTGGGACATGCGCCGGATAGGTCAATCTCGACACGGGGACCCCAGTTATTTCAATCCTGGAATTCGCGGGCTCCTCTCGTACTATCGGCGTATCGGAATTATGTAAAGAGGCTCAATGGCGGTTAGGCGAGAAATTGAACGCCTTGTTGCACTTGGAAAACTTCCTTCGGAAGAATCTGAAGAGGAGAAGATATCTCAGGTCGAACAGTTGGTGCATGCGATCAGTATGCCCGTCTCAGACGAGGAGGCCCAGCTCCTCGCTACCATCTTCGGTCCAGATGACTGCTACGGAATATCCTGGACCCTGCTACATATAATTGAAACCGCTCCGAACGCCCGCAGCGCGACCTATGAATGCAACAAGAATAATCTGTGGGTTAAACTTTTAAATGCCAGAGTTGCTGCGGCGCAATAAATGAGTCGAGTAGGCCACGCTTAGCCTGGATGCACCGTCGTTTATGGCTGACCGTTGGGGTTCCTGAACGCGGAAGTGCCCTCTGAGCTGGGAGGATGGGAGTTCTCTACGCTTCCGTCCGCCAGATCGAGAGGGCACTTCGCAGGTGCGATTGTTGCATGCGGCGTCGAGGACGCACGCGCGGTTCGACGACCCTGACCTGATCGGCTGCGCGGGGCTGGTCCCGGTGGTGCGCCTGGCGGAGCAGGCCGGCCTGTCCGAGCTCCTCGACGAGCATTTGCGGCCAGTGGACCCGCTCGGCGTGAACGCCGCGGTGAAGGTCGGGTGCCTGGTCGCGGGCATGGCTGCCGGGGCCGACAGCATCGAGGACATGGAGCTGCTGCGGGACGGGGCGGTCGGTGAGCTGTTCGCCGGGATCCGGGCCCCATCCACGCTCGGGAGCTTCCTGCGTGCCCTGGACTGGGGGAACATCCGTCAACTCGACAAGGTCAACCGGCTGTTCCTCACCGCCCTGGCTGGACGGACACCGCTGCTGCCTGGTGCCGCGACGTTGGCGTTCCTCGACGTCGACTCCAGCCAGCGTCGGGTGTTCGGCCCCGCCAAGCAGGGCGCCGCGTTCGGCCACACGAAGATCGCGGGGAAGTCGCTACTGGTCCGTGGCCTCAACGCGCTGGTCGCCACCCTCTCGACCCCGCACTGCGCACCAGTGATCGCCGGC
This sequence comes from Parafrankia sp. FMc2, assembly GCF_041008525.1. Taxonomy (NCBI): domain Bacteria; kingdom Bacillati; phylum Actinomycetota; class Actinomycetes; order Frankiales; family Frankiaceae; genus Parafrankia; species Parafrankia sp. FMc2. Next base: position 2,033 of record NZ_JBFLUG010000319.1, read on the forward strand.
ACCCGGCTCCGCGGCGGGAACGCCGGCTCCGCCCGCGGCGCCGCCTCGTTCGTCGCCGAGGCCATCACCACCGCCCGCCACGCCGGCGCCACCGGCACCCTGATCGTCCGCGCCGACTCCGCCTACTACTCCGGGACGTTCGTCGCGGCCTGCCGACGAGCCGACGTCCGGTTCTCCGTCACCACCCCCGTCGACACGAAAATCCACCGTGCTGTCACCGGTATCCCCGAGGACGCCTGGACCCCGATCCGCTACCCCCGCGCCATCTGGGACGAGACCAACAATGCGTGGATCTCCGACGCCGAGATCGCCGAAGTCGACTACACCGCGTTCGCATCCGGCCGTCACACCACCCACGGCCGGCTGATCGTGCGCCGGGTCCGCGACCAGAACACCAGCGGCCAAAAGGAACTGTTCCCTACCTGGCGCTACCACACCGTGTTCACCGACAGCCCGTTCCTGCTCGCCCAGGCCGAAGCCCAGCACCGCGACCACGCCCAGATCGAACAGGTCCTCGCCGACCTCGCCGCCGGACCGCTGGCGCACCTGCCGTCCGGGGTGTTCACCGCGAACGCCGCCTGGCTCACCCTCGCGGCCACCGCGCACAACCTGCTGCGCGCCGCCGGCACCCTGGCCTCCGCCTTCCACGCCCGCGCCCGCGGCGCCACCCTGCGCACCCACCTGGTCAACATCCCCGCCCGCCTCGCTCGCCACGGCCGCGGACACATCACCCTGCACCTGC